>JAJRYW010000120.1 GCA_024275555.1 Calditrichota bacterium
ATAGTGGGTCACATCTGCCGGAAAAGGTGCTTTGTTGATATGGCCGCAACGGGGGCAACTCTTTGTTTCTGCCTGGTGTTCGGTAACTTCTATCTGCAATGGCGGAATGTCAAAAACCTGGCGAGAGTCAAGACCCTCGGCTTGCTGATGGCTTAAGTCTGCCTGACAACATTGGCAGTGTTGCACAACATGGCGTTCTATACGATCCGGGTTGGAGACTCGTTTTAAGGTTGTGCCCTTTCGACCCTTTTGTCCGCCAGGTTTGCGAGAACTCTTTTTGCGGGAATTACTTGGCGAAGGTTTGCTGTAGCCATCACTGGAAGGGGGCTTGCTACTATTACGACTATTCTGGCTCAGTCGGTCTTCCAGGGTTTTAATGTGTTCTTCTAAAGAATGAATCCTGGTTTCGTAAAAAACAATGACCGCTTCAAATAAAGAACGTGTCTCTTCAGGTAGCTTTGAAATTTGCGCTTGTAGTTCAAGTGGTAGCATGGCTTAATTTATAAAAAATTAAATTATTTGCAAATAAATGCTGAATAGTAACTTGTTAAAAATGAAGTACTATCGGATGTGCTTCCGCTTCCGGCGCCGGTCAGGTAAACATTGCCCAGGTCGTCCACAAACAGGATTTTGGTAAATTTCCCGTTGTTTCCCGGGCCAATTTTGGGGTAGCGTGCGGTCCAGACGGTGTCGCCGGTTACGGCGGCGTATTTAATGGTGATAAAATCGTACACCTGTCCCGGTATAAACAAGAATCCGGCGACATACACAAATCCATTGTTATCTGCAAAAAGGGCGTATGGTGCATCGCCCTCGAAAAGGGAGACCCAAAGGGAATCGCCATTCGCATTGTATTTTATCGTGCAGAAATCGCCGCCGCTATTGCCGGTAACGTAAACATCTCCGGCATTATCCAGGGCGATATATCGGGCGCTCCACCCGTCGTAAGTGCGCACCCAGGCGGCGTTTACCTGGGCAGATAGTGAATTAGCAAAGATAATCATCAAGCTTACGAGTGTAGATAATTTGGACATGATTGCACCTTCTTTAAATTCTTTTGAAAGTTATCCCCGGGAAATCTTTCGACCCCTCCGGGAAAGAATCGAGCGAGTCGGCGACGAGGCGAAGGGGCGAAGTGGAAAACATGGACTTTTTAGTTCCTCCATTCACCGGTTTACCCACTCATCCTCTGGCCAATTTCTCCAATTTTACCTGACCAGCAGCATTTTCCGCACAGTAGCCCGGTTACCCGCAGTTAACCTGTAGAAATAAATCCCGCTGGAAAGTTCATTTGCATCAAACCCGACGGAATATTTCCCCCTTCTTAATTTGTCATCTACCAGGGCGGCAACTTCCCGCCCCAGGAGGTCAAAAATCTTTAGCCGGACAAAACCGGTAGATGAAACCGTAAACCGAATAACTGTGGATGAATTGAACGGATTGGGAAAGTTCTGGTCCAAAAAATATTGCCTGGTGATGGGGTTGTTCTTCCGGGGCGGAATTCCCACATATCCGCCTTGTGCAGTAGCAGAATCGACAGCCGACTCATAATCCAGCATATAATACCACCAATTGCTGAGGATGTTATCGGTTACCCCTGCAAAACGGGGAAGACGGCGAAACCACCAGCGCATATATTCCGGATGGTTACAGTTCCATTCCAGGCAATTCACGCTGCGAGTTTCATCCAGCAGATAGGGATAGCGCTTCCAATTGTCCGCAAATGTGATGACGTAATTGGGGTTTCCGTAATCGTAATCCTGCTGGCCATTGGGCGGGAAATGGATATTTCCCACATGGGCGCCGCCGGGAACTTCCATGTCGTAGGCTGTAAAAAGCTCCCAGTCGTTTGGGTCGGTATTGTGGATATCCCATCGTTCAAACACATGTCGCAGTGCGCTCTCGGTGCGGTGTCCGAAACTATGCAGCGCTTCTGCAACACCCCGTTCATAATTTAGCCCCATAATGGAAAGCAGTTTGAGGCAGTTCGTTCAGGCGAGCGGCGGTGCATTCCACCAGAAAGCATTTTGCCCGGCAAGAATTGATTCGTAGAGGCCGCAATAGGGATACCCGTACACCCAGATTTCGTCAATCTCGCCGTTATCCCTCCGGGTGCACAACTGGAAATAATTGATCAGTTCAAGATAATCGAATGCTAACTGACCGTTCTGATGAGCCCGCACCAGCTTCGGCCAGCCGGGTACACTGAAATAAGCTACCAGGGAATCCACCGTGAGAAAAGCGCCGTAATAGCGGGTGAAAAGCAAATTGGTGTCGATTGTATCGACAATTTCAAAATGCGCAACCCCCTCGCTGATGCTGTCGAACTCTGCCACAATATCGGGAACCAGGTCCAGGGGATTTATCCAGCCGAAGCGCTGATGGAGCCTCTGCCCGTTGCCGGTGAGTGGATCCTGCAGAACCAGAACGACCCGGGAAGTTTTCGGAGAAGCGTTTACCGACTGAAAATCCGTTTCAACGCTTACAGGGGCATGTCCTGTTAAAGGAATACCCCGGGCGCTTACGGTAATTTCCGTTGTCCCGACGGCAATACCATGCACCCTGCCGCTGCTGTCCACCATAGCGATGGAATGATCGGCGCTCTGCCATTGCAGCGGCGCCGGCAGGTTGTAGGGATAAAGCCGGTTGTCTTGGCCCACTAATTTTACGCGGAGCTTAAGCGAAGTATTCGGCAGCAGCCGCGGCGGATTTGGCAGCATGTAAAGAGAGGTAAAGGTAATATTACTTCTCAGGCCCCATTCCCCGACATTAATTGTGTGAGACTGGGAATTCCTCACTGTCATTCGGATGAATTTAGCTTGCTGTTCGCTAAATACCGCCGAATCTGCAACCAGGAACAAGCAGGTGCGGGCATTTACAAGCAATTGATAGGACCCGGTTTTAAAAGTCAAATCGTACAATGAATTGGCAGTTTCCAGGGACCAGTTTCCTTGATTTCCAAAGAACACCTTTGCTTCTACGAACTGAAGAGAAGAATCCACCCGAAGGGTTACCTGCAGGGAATCAACATTGGAAAGATGGGCAAAGGTACCCGGATTGCCGTCAAACATTCTCTCAACCTGGTTTGACGGCAACTGCGGTGCGGTGGATACAATGATGCTGCTGTCGCAAATTCCCTGCCGGATATCGATATTCTGCCGCACCGTTACCTGGGCGGATAAATTGCAGAAGGTTAGTGCAGATAAAATGAATAACCGGTATGTTGTTGCTTTTCCCCCAAACATGGTAAATCCTGCTGTTATTGTTTTTGTCAAAATAAATATGAACGCCCTGTTGCTGTTTTCCCCACTCAGGCACTTTGTCGCTTATTCTTTCTCCCCCTCGCCGGATCCTTTACTCTGCCGAGTATCCGCAACGGCAACATTTCCTTCGAAAATCAAAGGATTATCGGCGTCTTCCCAAACCTTAAAGACAGCCTGAATGGAGCGGCGTCACGTTGTGAGTGGTTGAGGTCGAAGAGTGACAGTTCTACCTCTTACCTGCATGGCGATGCGCGTAACATCAGTTAAGTAATTGCTATTAAATAATCGACACTTTTTGTATATTGGTTTTATGAGATATGTATCCCCCTTACCCCCGGAGATTCGACTGACCTTGGAAGAGGGTAGTCGCAATCATAATAAAGCTCATTTTAGAGATCG
>JAJRYW010000121.1 GCA_024275555.1 Calditrichota bacterium
CTGGTGATCAGCGACGGGAAAAACTGCAATGTTATAACCCTGGAGGCAACCCATATGTCTGCCTGGCATGATCAGGAAAATTTATATCTTTGCTGGCAAACGGTTAAAAAGAAAGGGGCCGGCGGCGGGCTGGACAGGCGCTCTATTGACGACTACGCCCGCCATCTGAAGAGCAATTTGCAGCAGTTGTCCCGCCGGCTGGCTGGCGGCAAGTACACCCCGGCGCCCGGCAAGCGGATTGATATCCCCAAATCCGACGGCGCCGCCCGCCCGATTTCCCTGGCAACCGTGGAAGATAAAATTGTGCAGCACGCCGTAAAACAGCAGATCGAGCCTCTGTTTGAAAAAGATTTCCTGGATTGCAGCTACGCCTACCGGCCCGGTAAAGGGCATCGCCGGGCTATTCATCGCCTGGAGCACTACCTGCATCAAAAACGGCCCTGGATTACTACCTGCGATATCGATGACTTCTTTGACAGCATCAATCACGAACAGCTTCTGGAAATGCTCCGGGCAAAAATAAGCAACCCCTATTTTATGGAACTGATCCGGATGTGGCTGAAGATCGGGGCGTTTGCCGGGGACCGCTATATCGAGAACAAACAGGGCGTTCCCCAGGGCGGGGTGATCTCGCCGCTGCTCTCCAACATCTACCTGCATCCGTTTGATGTGCAGATGGTGCAGCGCAAAGCCGCATATGTGCGTTTTGCCGACGACTTCATCATCGCCGAAAAAAAACAGGAAATTGCTTTGGAACATTACCAATTTGCCCGGCACTATCTGGAAACAGAGTTGCGGCTCAGCATCAACCCGCCCCGGCAGCCGGTGTTCCACATTCAACAGGGGTTTACCTTTCTGGGGATTTATTTCCGAGGGGAGCAGAAACACATCGACCGGAAAAAAGTAAGCAAGGCCCTGGACAAAGTGGAAGTCATCTTTGGCAAAGCGCTTAAACGCCCGCTGCACGAGACGGTGAACATGCTGAACGAGGCGGCGCGTTCCTGGAAATATCATTACGGGGAGTGCCATCCGGGCGGTCTGCGCACTATCCAGGGGCGCATTTTCAACAAGCTGGCCTACTGGGTGCGCCGCCAGCGGGAAGAGGGACGGCTCCCGGAGCATAGTTACATCAAGGGCAATCTGCACCGGCTTAACTTACTGGTAGAACTGAATCCCGCCGAAAAGCGCAGCATCTTCCGCCAAATACAAGCCGGGCAGCGGCAGGTACACTGGGGGGACGCCGGTAGCCCCCCTTCTCCAAAAACCCGGGCGGCAAAAGGCGCTCCTGCTAAAAAAACGGAAGGACAAAAGCCGCCGCCCAAACAGGCGCCGGCAGCCAGCGATCCGGCAACAATAAAACGCAAAATGGCCGCCAAACGGCAAACCTTTGTACGGCAGTTTGCCGCAGAGTACGACCTGGTGCTGAGCGGATACGGCCAGTTTTTAGGGCGAGACCTGCAACGGCTGGTGGTCAACCATCCCGACCGGAAGAGTAAAAAATACGCCGCTTCCAAAATCAAACACATTATTGTGATGAACCGCTCGGTGACCATCTCCTCGGCCGCGGTGCACCTGTGCGCCCAACACAGCATCCCCATCGATTATATCGACCGGAGCGGAAAACCCTTTGCCCGCCTGGCCGCCCCGGAAAGCCCGGCCTGGCGCTATGGCATGTACCAGCTAAATGCCCTCACCAGCCCGGCCGGATTGGAAATCGCCGTTGCTATTGTCGAAGGGAAAATCCGCAACCAGTTAAACCTGATGAAATACTACTGTAAATCGCGCAAAGACGACCACAAGTTTCTGGAAG
>JAJRYW010000122.1 GCA_024275555.1 Calditrichota bacterium
AGGAACGCCGGGTATCGGGCCAACCTTACGCCAGCTTACATGTTCGGGCACAATCTTCTCCTGAAGCCAATTTCGGAATCGAATAATTACCATAATTACCTTTTACTCAAATTGCCTGGTTAATAGTTCCCGCTGCGTACCGCCGCTGAAGAAAGGATCACAACTCAAACTTACACAAAAAATTGCTTAAAAAGGTCATTATCCTGATATTTTTATCGTTGCCGATGCGAGAGGGGAAGGCCGGGGGAGTTAAAATCCTTTGCGCAAGCCATAAACAGAATCTACCGGAATGGTAAAAATCAAGCCGTTGCCGGGTTCATCCAAAGAACCGACCACCTGTTCAATTGCTCTTACCATGTCGGCCACCTGCTCATTTTCCACAATGGTGATGATGGTCTTATTGGCCGATTGAGTGCCCTGGAACAGATTGCGGAACCCGGCAAAGATGGGAATATCTTTGGCCAGGATCGCCCCCATCCCCACGCTGTCCAGTACGGTTGCCCCGGCGATATTGAGTTCCAGGAAAGCTTCCAAAATTTCTTCCAGATACTCTTCCTGATTCAGGACAAAGAAAAAAGCGATCATGAATTAATCTCGAAGAAATTGGACTCTTGGGCTTCCAGGTACTGGTAGACCTCTTCCGGGGAGCTGCATTTCAGAAGATGATCGCGCACCTCCTCCTTGGAGACAATTCTGGAAATTCGGCTCAATAGCCGGATATGAGTTCCCGGTTTGTCTTCCGGGCCGATCAGCAGAAAAATGATATAGGCAGGTTTGTTGTCCAGAGATTGAAAGTCCACCCCGCTGGGCTGAATTCCCAGGGCAATAGCAAAAGCCGGGGAAAAAGGGGATTTGCAATGAGGAATCGCAACGCCATTGCCGACGCCGGTGCTCATAATTTTTTCGCGCTCTAAAACGGCTTCCAGAACAGCCCGGTAATCTTTCACCAGTTTTTGATCGGTAAACAGAGAAAGTAATTCCTGGATCGCTTCGGTCTTGTTGGAAGCGGTAAGGGGTATTTTGATGCGGTCGATGTCCAATACGTCAATAAGTTTCATAGCACTCTCGCGGCATTGTCAGCATTTAAAATGCCAATATACAATCACTTTTTCAGAAGAGCCACAACTTCTTATGCTTCTTCATCGCCGTCTTCAAATTGCAGCACCGCCCTGGCCCCGCACTGGCAATTAAACTGAACACCCTGCACGTTGCCGTCGTGCTCGAACAAATAAATGTTGACCTTGTTTTTATTGATCTCTTGAAGAACGTATTCTTTTACGTAGTCGTGTTGCAGCTTGTCATCTTTTTTGAGAATTTTTTTTTGGTAAAGCTTCCACTTTCCGGCTTGGTTTAATACTTCCAGGCGCTGGTTTAATAATGGTACAAATTCCTTTTTTTGCATTTGACAAACTCCCTTTTGTCTGTTCATATAACTGTTGATCCAGTTATCATCTTCGGCGGGTTCACCCGGGAATGAAGCATAAATAAAACTTGCATTACCGGAACATTCTGTTAATTTTGCCTTTAGCAGCAACCTATTGGAGAACAAGGCTCTAACCACTCATGCGACATCTTGGAAAGGAGAAAATTATGGAGCGGATTCGTTTAGGAATCGGCCTGCTATGGTTAGTCTCACTAAGTTTTTGTTTCGGACAGGGGTTTCAGGATCCTTTTCAGTTCCCGGAGCAAAGCACCATGGCCGGCGGGCTGGGAATGACCTGGATTGACGGCCAGCCGCACACCACCTTTACCCTGGCGCCCGACTTTGCTTTTGGCAAATTTGGCATGGGAATCTACCTCCAGTTTTTGTTAGACAACAACAACCAGTGGAAGCTTCGCGAGGATGAATATGACGACGGCCCTAAAATTCTCCGGGCAATCCGTTACATCCGTTACGGGCAGAAATATGACCCCTACTACATGCGGGTGGGAATGATTGAACGGGCCACCCTTGCCAGCGGTTACCTGGTCTGGAATTACAGCAACAGTTCCAGCTACGATCAGCGCAAGATCGGCCTGGAAGCCGATTTGGATTTCGGCCGATTCGGTTTCGAGTCGCTCTGGAGTTCCGTCGGCACATCCAACCTGCGCGGCGCCAATCTCTACGTACGCCCTTTCCGCTTTTTCGAAACGGCGGTTCCGCTGCTGCAGCGCATCAAGATTAACACCACCTTTGTGCGCGACAGCAAAGTCAACGCCGATCCTACCCGCGACTCCACCACCTCCTTAAGCGCCTACAGCATCGGGGCCGATTTCCGCTGGCTGGACGCCAAACTGCTGAAAAGCTCCCTCTACGCCGATTACGCCAAGTTTAACGATTTCGGAAGCGGCAAGGTGGTGGGGGTAAACCTGATCTTCCCCGAGTTTGTCGGCCTTTTTGGCCTGGCCGCCCGCTACGAAAGACGCTTTAACGGCGCCCAGTTTATTCCCAACCTCTTTGGCCCTCTCTACGAATTGGATCGTAATCTGAACATCTTTGCCAAATTACGCGCCGCCGAAAAAACCGAAGGCTATTTTGGCGAGTTGACCGGCCATGTGATTAAGCGTATTCTGCTGACCGGAAGTTATCAGCGTTTAAACGGGATTGAGCAGAGCGGAATACTGCACCTGGAAGCCTCTGCCCCCAACTTAGTGCCCAAATTCGAATTACGGGGCTACTACGACAAAGCCGGCATCGGTTCTTTTAAAGACGCCCGCACCCTGGATATTAACTCGGTGTTAACCGCAGAAATCAGTTATCAGTTAAATCGGTTTCTGCTCTTTACCACCATCTACCGCTGGTATTGGGTGGAAGACCCGGAAGGCTCCGGCATCTATAAGCCGCTGGAACGCGTGGAACCGCGGATCTCCTTCCGTTATAACTTCTAATAAATTTGTTTTTGATTACTCAACAGGAGGAAAGATCATCCGATTGTTCTTTCCTCCTGGCTGTTATACCCCAAGCGCGCTTGTCGGGATAGAACCCTTATGGTTGCCCCCTTCCTACGACAGCATTTGGAAAAAATTGCCGGCGGGTTTTATGATTGCTTCTTCCCGCCCACCTGCCGGTATTGCCAGACAGTCCTGGAAAGCCCCACTCATTCCCTCCTGCTTTGCCCGGCCTGCCGGGAGCAGTTAAAACCATTCCCGGAAGACTATGCCGCGGTTCACATCATCCGGCGTTTGCCGGAAGCCTATGTGGACGATCTCCGGATTGGCTTTGAACTTACCGGGGCGATCCGGGAGTTGATCCACCAGGTCAAATACGCCAGATCGCCCAATTTGGGCAAACAATTAGGAAAGCATCTCGGAGTTAAATTTACAGAGCAGTTCCGGCAATTTTCCCCTGCCGGGGTGATCATCCCCATCCCGCTGCATCCGCGCCGCCGCAAAGAACGCGAGTATAATCAAAGTTTGGCAATTGCCCGGGGAATCGCAGAGATCGTCGCCTGGCCGGTCGAGGAGAAAACCCTGCAACGGCATCGCCACACCTCCTCCCAAACCCGCTTAAATCGCGAAGAGCGCCGGGAAAATGTGCGCGATGCTTTCAAAGTGATCTCTGCGGAATGGATACAGGGCAAATCGGTAGTGCTGGTCGATGACGTTATCACTACCGGGGCGACCATGAACGAATGCGCCAGGGCGCTGAAGAACAACGGTGCACGCAGTGTTGTGGGCTGCGCGGTAGGTTCGCCGGTGCGGCCGGAAGAGGAGTGGGGGAAATAAGGTGGTCGCGCTCTATCCCGATCCAGCGAGAGAGCACCGGATCGAGGAGGAGATAGAGCCTTCGCGCCCTTCGTGGATAATAAACATTTGGTATTTCAGATTTGGAATTTTCCGGAAGAAAGCTTATTCCACGCGTTCCAGTTCTTCCTCCAGCAACTGCTTTTGATGAATCCAGGCGTACATCCCACCGGCGTCGATTAACCGGGAATGCACACCTCGTTCAACAATGCGACCCTCATCCATAACGATAATCAAATCGGTATTTTGCAGAGTGGATACCCGGTGAGACACCAGGATAACGGTGCGATCCGGAAAGTAAGTTTCCAGGGAAGTTAAAATCCGGTCTTCGGTTTGGGTGTCCAGCGCAGAAAAGGCGTCGTCTAAAATTAAAATGGAGGGGTTGCACAAGATGGCCCGGGCAATGGCCACCCGCTGCTTTTGACCGCCGCTCAAATTAATCCCTTTCTCCCCCAACATCGACTGGTAGCCTTCCGGGAATTCCATGATCTGATCGTGAATATCGGCCAGGCGCGCGGCTTGCTCAATCTCCTCGTCGCTGGCGTCCGGGCGGCCGTAAGCAATATTATTGCGGATGGAATCTGAGAACAAAAAGGTCTCCTGGGGCACATAACCAATATTTCCGCGCAGATACGGCAAGCTCAAACGATTGATATCATACCCATCCAAAAAGAGACAGCCATCCGGCAATTGGTAGAAATGGGGGATCAGCTTCACCAGGGTGCTTTTGCCGCAACCGGTCGGCCCGATGATTCCCACCGTGCTGCGGGCCGGAATGGTCAGATCAATCTCATTCAGCACCGGCGCACCCGGTTCGTATTCAAAAGTAAGTTTCTCGAAGCGGATTTCCCCTTTTAGCGGCTCGGCGGGGGTAATGGCATCGGGAATCTCTATCTCGGACTGTTCTTCCAAAATCCGGCGCATCCGTTTCAGCGAGGCGGACCCCTGCTGGAACAGACCGATCACCCATCCCAGGGCGATGGCCGGCCAAACTAAAATGCCCATGTAGAGCACAAAGGCGGTGAACTCTCCCAACG
>JAJRYW010000123.1 GCA_024275555.1 Calditrichota bacterium
CACAGTTCTACTTCTTACATCGACACGGATTATTCCAAAACCGGCGGCTATACACATGACCTGCTCAGTTATGACGTTCGGGCATATTATTCGGTAGAGGGTACCTCGGCAGATGCGAGTTGGTATTCGATTTACGGGAGACTCCTTTTTAAATCGGATTCAACCGGCTATGATAGTCTCGCTTCCGGGAACTTCCCCAAAGACTTTACGGTTACAAACTATCCCAACCCGTTTAACCTCTCAACCACCATTCGCTATTATCTGCCGGAGGCCGGGGCCGTAAGCATAGTAATTTATGATATTCAGGGCCGCGCTGTCAGAATTTTTGATGAAGGTTTTCAGGGAAATGGCTGGCATTCTGCTCGCTGGGCTGGTCTTAGTGAAAATGGAAATACAGTGGCCTCAGGAGCATATTGGATGCGCATCGAAGCAGGGAAACATAAAGCAATCCGGAAACTGCTTCTTCTGAAATAATTTGCCGGATGATGACAACTGGCATCTGTGCCCATGTTGTGAAGGGCGCTTATACCGGAAAAGAGATCGAGAAAAATGTTTATACTTCGACGCCCGGGGCGGCTTGCCCGGGGCGTTTTTTTTATGGGGGGCATACCAGGCTTGACCCAGCATCCACCCCCATAAAAAAATGTCATGCCGGGCAGCGACCCGGCATCCTCGCCTCCTTAGCACCGGCGCGTATTGAGCCAGCCCACGAGGGGGCCCGGAAATAAATTCAGGGCAACAGTCGTCTCTTTACCGCCACGCCACCGCAACGGGGTAGGCCGCGCTGTCCACCGGGATGATGGTAAAATCAATCCGCCCCAACACCCGGCGGTCGGCGGTTTCCACATCTACCCGCCACTCCCCGGGCTGCACGTGGCGCTTGTAGGTATAGCCGCGGTATCCGCCGTCCCGGCCGCCATAAATGGGATAACTGATCCGCTCGATGCTTTGCCATTCACCTTTGCCGGGAGAATACCTCTGCCAATGGTGATAAACCTTGGTCTTCAGAGCCGTGGGGGCAAACACCGAGGCAAAACAGAACACGGTATCCTGCGGGGCAAAGAAGAAGCGGTCATCGGCGGTCTTCCAGAATTTATACCAGGGGGCCGGCTGGTAGACCAGGCGATATTGGTTATCAATCCGCTTGACGCTGTGGTAGATTCCGGCGGATTTGAGCGACAGGGGCACCGGCGGAATCCAGTTCTGCCAATAGAAGACATTCAGAACAATAAACAACCCCGCCATAAGCATATTGGCGCGATGATACTGGGAGAGGCTGGCAATTGCCGATTTGCGCCGGAGAAAGAAGAGCACCCCAAAGACCATCCCCAGGCTCAGCACCCCGCCAGCCAGGAACATGTAGGGGCTCATCCGGTGCGTCAGCACCGGCAGGAAAAAAATAAAGAACGAGAAGCTGGCCATAAAGAGGATGCTCATCTGCAGATAGATGTTCTTCAGGCGCTCTTTCAGAAACTCGTTGGAGACGAAGAGCGCCAGCAGCATAGCAAAAAACAGCGCCGATTTGCTCAAACTGGCGCTGCGGCGGTAGTAGATAACATAGGCGCTAAACAAACCGCCGGCAAAAAACTGGATGATGCTTGGATAATAGGCGCCCAGACGAACCAGCCATTTCGTATGAAGCTGATCCTGCTCCAGCAAGTTCATCAGCACCACGCTGACGGTGAGCAGCAGCAGGTAGGCCAGCAAGGTAAGATTGTCGGTGAGTTGATCGATCCGGCTGAGCGTGGCGCTGTCCCAGCCAAATCCCGCTAAGAAGGAGACCAGCGGCAGGTATCTTTGATACTTTTGGTACAGTTGGTAAGGTTTTTCAAAATAGGGATTACTGCTGTGCAGCTGCGTCTTGAACATTCCTCTCCATTCCAGTTCAGTTTAATCCGGCTCAACACCCGTCTAAATATAGCATAATCCCGGAATTCTGCAAGAGGGATTGGCGATTGGCCGGAAAATTCGACGCTGCGGAGCAATAAAAATTATTTTGCCGCTTGCTAAGCCTGCCCTTTTTTTCATAGCCACTGATTTGCACGCTTGCCCCGCTCCAACGGAACCACATTGTGGGCGGCTATGAATTTTTCGGGTAAAAAACCAGTAAAGGGATAATAAATCCGTGAAAATCTGTGTTCATCCGTGGCCAATATAAAATGTGCACGGTAGTGAACTTTGCCGGCAATTTGGCGAAAGAGGCCTGCTCACACACCTCCGCTTTGCGACAAAAGAGCAATAGGTTTGATCCTCGATTACAGCGGCGAGCGCCGCGGTAAGAACTTCCGTCAAACTGACATTAAAAGTTGAAAAGAGAGGTTCACCATGCAGGGGCAAGGAGTTGGGGGGACCTGAAAAAGTTTTTAGCCCCTTTCGAGGTCTCAATCGACTCCCGGCCGGCCGGGATTGTCGATTTGTTCTGTCGAAGACAGCTTACTTTCGCAGCGAAGTGTGCGAAAGCACTTAGGCGATTAGGGCGCCTAAATCGACAACATTTTGTCGATGTAAAAAAAGGATTTCCGAATGACGAATGAATTTCAAATCGTAAATCGCTATTCGTAAATCGTAAATCAACGGCTTCGGAGAAGCCTCTTTTTGCGAGCGCAGTCTCGGAAAAAGCATAG
>JAJRYW010000124.1 GCA_024275555.1 Calditrichota bacterium
CCGGTAGCCGCATTCCGGAGAACAAAGGATTTTCTCGACTTTCTTCCCGTATCAATAAGAAACGCTGGTTCCTGGTTCCTGCCTCCTATATCATTAACACCGGGCTTATGGACTTTGAAAAATTAACCGGGCTGTTTTAAAAAGCCTGTAAGCCGGTAGCCGCATTCCGGTCTGCCGGAATTGCGAAACACCGCTATGCGCAGTCTAAAGCCTGCGCCTACCAGTATAGTCAGATATGGTCCGGTTATTTAATCAAAGATCATCAGCCCGGTGGTTTATTGCGGCAGGAAGCCCCGGAACCGTTTTTCCCGATGGCATCCCTTCGGGAGAAACGCTTCCTTCACACCTCCAAGCAGTTCATACCACCGGGCTGCCGCGAAGCGGTTCCGTTGGAGCGGGGTAAACCGGGAATAATAAAATCAAAACAGAACTTAGCAGCCCTGCCGTCCGGCCGGGCTAAACCGGGAACAACAAAAGCGACGATTCAATTGTGTCAATATCTTAAACGGTAATCTTCAGCATTTCCTGGGTAACATTTGTTCATGTTGTTGCCTTTGCGCCCCAGGGCAGCAGATAGAAAGGCCATCCAAAGAGAAAGGCTCCTGCAATGGGAGCCTTTCTGCTGTGTAGAGCAATTTCCGGGGATGTTCTCTTTCAGGCGAAGTTGCGCCGGAAAGCGGCCAATCCGATTAGGCGCCGAATTTTTTCAATCGCAGGGCGTTGGCCAGCGCCACTAAAATAAGATGTTTGGTGCTCATCCGTCCCAGGCCGCCCCGGAGGCAGTATTTTTCACCGAACTGCGTGGTTTCATCCGGGCGGCAACTGGGAGACCGGAGCAGGGCCGGCACCGGGTGCCAACTGTGGTTTTTTAAAAATGAGGGCGTGGAATGGTCTCCGGTAACTGCCAGAACAGATGGGTTTAATTCGCGCAATTGCCCAACCCACTGATCGATCTGCTCAATAACTTTCACCTTGGCCTGGAAGTTCCCGTCTTCGCCATAGCTGTCGGTTTTTTTAAAGTGCACAAAAAAGAAATCATACTTATCGTAATGTTTTTTGAGTTGTTCCCACATTGCCTCGTAGCTTTCCGGCTTGGGAAGCACATCCATGCCCACCAGGCGGGCCAGCCCGCGGTACATGGGATATTGAGCAATTGCGGCGCTTTTGAGCCCGTAGCGCTCCAACATGCTGGGCGGCGGATTAAACCTGGCAAATCCGCGGGCCAGGAACATGTTGGCCGGATGCTCGTCTTTCAATATTTCCCGCACTTGCTGCAGGAAGGATTTGACCAGCTCTGCGGTGTGTTGCGAAGCCGGATCTTCTCCCACGGGTTCCCGGGGGGCTAAGCCAGCCTGCTGCGGGTCGGTGTCGTTGATGTTGCCGCCCAGCCCTTCTCCGCGCAGCACCAGCACGGCCCGGTGCTCCGATTCGGTCATCAGGAAGAATTCGACGCCGGGCGGCAGTTTTATCTGCTGGCGGATTTTTTGGCAGAGCTTCTCATTCAAATCGGTGGGAATACGGCCGGCGCGACGGTCTTTGACCAGGCCGTCCTCGCCCAGGGTGCAGAAATTCAGGCGCGCCGCCACATCTTTGTCGGTCAGCTCAAAATCGACGCCCAGGGCGGAAAGCACACCGCGGCCGATCAGAAACTCCAGCGGGTCATAGCCAAACAGGGCCAGGTGTCCCGGGCCGCTTCCGGGGGTAATGCCCGGCAGCACCGGGTCCAGCAAACCGGTTACACCTTCGCGGACAAATTGATCCAAATTGGGCGTTCGGGCCGCTTCCAGTTCCGTTTTTCCGCCGGGCTGCATCGGCAAACCGCCCAGACCGTCCATGATCAGAAAAATGATTTTATTGTCATTACGGGTAATCAGATCGGACAAAATTTCCGGCTTCATAGTTCCTCCACAAGTTTGATGGGCGCGTTGATCGAACCATATCGATGAACGGACTTTCCCAATTAGGCGTTCTTAAAATCCCCCGCTGCCAGGGTGTGCAGGGAATCGGAAATTGTCAAGATAATAAATCGGTGCAATAGACCTTATTACCTTTTAAAGAACTGTAATTATTAACTTTAAAAAACCACTGTCATTTCGAACTCCAGGGACGGAGAGAGAAATCTGTGCGTATTCGACATTAAATTTGCTGAAATAATTGTAAATTAAAGATAAAGTTTTGAGTGTTAACAGATTTCTCTCTTCGTTCGTGGCAACGCCATCCCGCGCCAAC
>JAJRYW010000125.1 GCA_024275555.1 Calditrichota bacterium
CGGCAAGACCCGGCGGCGGATCGTCTCTTCCCCGTCGCTCCAGCGGATGATCAGCGAATCGATTTGGGTGTAGCGCCCCAGGCCGAATTGGAGCACCGGGCTGTTCTGGCCGGAGTGGCCGCTTCCGCCTTCCACCTCGCGCACCTGAATCCCGCGCCGGTAAAAAAGAGTTGCCCGCGCCCCGACCGGCAGGGAAAAATTACGTTCATCCACCAATTCCACTTGCAGCCAGTGGTTTTGCCGAAAGGTGTTGAGATATAACTTGTCGCGGGAGTAAGGGTGCCGGTTCAATTCCGAGGCCGCAACCGTGCGTCCCCGGGCGTCGATCAGGTTGGCTAAAAACAAATCCGGCGCGCCGTCGTTGTTTACATCGCCCCAGACAGCGTTGGTGGTAAACACCGGGTTGGATATCCCCGCCGCCTGAGTAATATCCCGGAACCGCTGCCGATCACGCGAAGCGGTTTGGCCGTTATTATGATAAAGAACGTCGGGAAGGTCCCGGAAGGCCAGGGCCAGGCTGTCCTGGCTGAGAAAGCTGCCGCCGGAGAAATAAATGTCCAGAAAACCGTCGTTGTCCACATCGGCCAGGCTGACCGAGTGGGCGGCAAACGGCCGGGCAACGCCTGCTTGAACAGCAACATCCCGGAAACGGCCCTCCCCCAGGTTTAGATAAAGGCGATTGTCTCCCCCGTCCCGGGCGACCACCAGGTCCAGCCGGCCGTCGTTATTCAGGTCTCCGAACGCCGCGCCCTTGGAATTGCTGGAATCGGCCACCCCGGCCTGGCGGCCGACCTCCTCGAAGGTTCCGTCGCCCCGGTTGCGAAACAGGAAATTGCGGGCGTCCTGCCGCCGGTAAGACCAGTTGGACTGCACCAGGTAAACATCGATGTCGCCGTCGTTGTCGTAATCGCCGCTGCACCCGGTCAGGTGGCGGCGGAAAAGAGAGTCGGGAATATTCCGCAATCCCGCTTCGGCGGCGCTCTCCTCAAAGCGGGCCTCTCCTTTGTTGATGAAAAGTTGAAACGGCCGCCCGGGAACCAGGATGTCCAGCCATCCGTCGCGGTTAAAATCGGCCAGGAGCGGCGCTCCTCCCTGGCCGGGCAGGTCGATTCCCGCCTCGGCGGAAACATCCCGGTATTGGCCGTCCGGGCTTCCCAGCAGCAGCCGGTGCGGCAGCCGGCTCAAATGGGTCATGAAGATGTCCGGCCGGCCGTCGTTGTTAAAATCGCCGCAGGCAACCCCGCCGTCGCTGCGCTGGGCAATCGAGACGCCGCTCCGGCGGCTTAGCTCTTTAAATTGCCCCTCACCGTTATTCAGATAAAGTTGTTTGGAGGATGAGTTGACTACTAAATCCAGCCATCCGTCGCGGTTCAGGTCGGCAAAGGCCGCGCCGTTGGATTTGTCTTTGCCGACAATTCCTGCCGCCTCGCCGGCTTCGCTAAACCACTTTGGCAGCGGTTCGGAAATGGTCAGTTGTTTTCGGGTCGCGACCTTCTCCAGGCGCTGTCGCACCCCGGAGGGCCAGATCACCGCCAGCGAGTCCAGGATTTCGGCCTCCCCGGTTCCCAGGAAGAAAGATTGAAAGGCTTCGCTTCCGCTGCGATGCGAGACCCCGGTCTGGTAGACCCGCCCGGCCCCGTTTTGATAAACGATCAACTTTGCCCCCAGCCCGGCGGAGTTGCTGGCCGCGCCGGACAAGCGCACCCGCAGCCAGGCGCCGGCGCCGCTCTCATTGCTCAGCAGGCGCCAGCCCCGGGCCTCGATAATCAGCAAATCCAGGTCGCCGTCGCGGTCGACATCGCCAACGGCAACGTCTTGTACATTCACTAATGGGGCGGCCAGTTTTAATTGCAACGTTGCCGGCGACAGTTGCGGCCCGGATAATACCTGCAGCAAAGCCGGCTCCCGCACGGTGAGAATTTCCTCGGCGCCGTCGTTGTCAAAATCTGCACTGGTAAGGGTGGTGATGTAACGATCCGAGCCGGAAAAACTCTCCCGGGCAAAGCGAACCGTGCTATCCTGAAAAGTAATTTTTAACCGGTGGATAAAGTTTCGAGTTGCCAGAAAGAGCACCGGTATCTCCGAGTCGGCTTGATGGGCGGCAATCAAAAAAGGAAAGCCGGGCGAGGGGGTCAGGTTCTCTAACGGGTTGTTTACCAGGGACAGCCTTCGAAACCGGGCTTTACCGGTATTCTGATAAACCGCCAGTTGAGTTCCGCTGACGTCCAGGGTGATCAGGTCAATCCGGCTGTCGTTGTTCAGGTCAACGGCCAGGGCGCTATAGACGTCGTATACTTCCCCCAATCCGTTAGCTTCCGCTGTTTCCAGCCATCCTTCTTCAGCGCGATTCAGCCATAATTGGAGCCGGTCGTCCTGGTGGGAAGCGGGAACGCCGTCGGTGCGGCAGGCGATAATGTCCAGCAGCCCGTCGCCGTCAAAATCGGCGCAGGTAAAGCGCCCCGCCCGGCTATCTTGTTCCGGATTAAGAAAATCAGCCGCTTTGATGAAGCTCAGCGCACCGTTGTTTAAAAAGTTAACCCGGAAGTTGGCCCCGGAGACCAGGCAATCCGCATCGCCGTCGTTGTCGATATCCACCCAGAGCGTTTGGACCTGGTTGGCTCGGAAGGTCAGCCCTCCGCCGGCGCTGATTGCTTTGAAACGGCCGTTTTTTTGCTGATGATAAAGCTGGCTGGCTTGATAAAACCGTTTGACCACCTGGAAATCCGGGCGGCCGTCGTCATCCGGATCGGTCATCACCCCAAACCAATTTGCCGCTTCCTGCTCGGATTGACGCTCCGTAGCGATTTCCCGGAAAACAAATGTTGCGACCGGGAGATTCTGATCCTGCCCCATAATCGGGAAGCCGGAAAGCGGAGTGAGCATGAACAGGGAGACGGTGCGGCGCAGAAATGCTCTCCCCGGGTACATTTTTTTGAAAAAGAGACTCATCAGATCACCATTTAACCCGGGCTAATGATTTCGCCGTAGTTCTCGGTCAAACACTTTTCCAGGGCTTGTTTAGCCCTGGCCCAATAGGCGTTGACCGTCCCCGGGGGGATTTCCAGCAAAGAAGCGATTTGCGGAAGCTTAAATCCCTCCAGGAACAGGCTGACAATGGCCCGCTGGGTGAGGTTCTTTAACCGGCGAATACAGATGCGCAATACTTCACTTAATTCTTTCTTTTCCAGGAAGGATGAGGCTGAAGGAGATTGTTTGTGTTTATGCACACCGGCGGCAAGATGATCCGGCGCATCATCCGGCAAGCTGGAGAGGGAGATCCATTTGCGGTCATTGCTCCGGTAATGATCTATCAGTCGGTTGCGGATGCAACGGTCCAGGTAACTCTTAAAGCGGCTTTCGAATTTGAAGGTGTGGAGCAGGTCAACCAGCCGCAGAAAAATATCCTGACAGTAATCTTCGGCCGGGGAAGGGGCCACACCTTTGGCGATCAGGCAGGTGTATACATAGCGGTAGTATCGCCGAAAAATTTACTGAAAGGCGGAACTATCCCCCTCCTGGTAGCGCCGTACTAAGGTTTCGTCATCGATTGCCACGATGCCCCCTGACATCAATGTTCGGGAAAAATTTGCCCGGCCTGGGAATAGTCCTCCTTGTAAGAAAAGTTACGTCCGGATCGTGGGAAAATCAACACATGTCCGGGGGAGGAAGAAAAACTCGGATGGTGTACAAAAAAACAAAAATTTCGCGTCATTATTTTTAAAAGCAGGGTAACTATTCAGTCCTAATTTTGACAGGATAAATAGGATGAACAGGATAAAGATGAGATTTTATCCTGTTCATCAAACATTGATCATAACCCTGTTAGTTCGGAACGATTTAAAACAATATATAGAGGGACAACAGATTAAATCCTTGCTTGTATTTATCTGTGTATATAACCCGAGCGGATTGGTTCTTTCGAATTCGGTTATAAAAGATATTTATTCTTTGAGTTGAGAAAAACAAATTTAAATACACAAACCCAGCAATTTGGAATGGTGTTTTCTAAGAATTAAGATTAACCGCCCCGACTTCTTTTACCGCCGGCAATTCAATTTACCTGAGACCCGGTTTTGAAGCCCGGGCCGGCAGCAACTTCCAGGCAAGCATTGTCGATAATAATAAACCTGCCTGCGAACATGCAAATCTCTATCCCGGGCCGCCGTTGTCTGTGGATGTGGAAGTGCAGGATTCCGGAAGCGGTGTGGAAACCATCGAACTGGTCGCCGCCCGAAATGTGCTGGTGGAAATCCCCAAGGGCTCGGGGAATTTCTATAACCAGGGGGATGTGGTTTCCTTTACACCCCCGGAAACCAATACTATTACAGTCTACGCGGAAAAAGCGGATCAGAATAAAACCGCTTACCTGGTGCTGGAGGCCCGCGATGCGGCCGGAAATGCGACCGTCTGCGACCCGGTCTACACCATCCTCTCCGAAACCGTTCCGGTTGACTTCGACCTGAAACAGAACTACCCCAACCCCTTCAACCCCACCACCACCATCCATTTTGATGTTGCCGCCCAAACGCTGGTAAAACTAACCGTGTTCGACGTATTAGGTCGCGAGGTGAAGACAATCGTCAACAAAGATATGGCGCCGGGCAAATACTCGGCAGTCTGGGACGGCCGCAACGAGCAGGGTGAGTTGGTTGCCGGAGGCCTGTATATCTACCGCATTAAAGCGGGCCGCTATACGGCTGTTAGGAAGATGGTTCTGCTGAAGTGATGTAAATTTCGGATATGTTTCTACAGCGCGGGCGGAGCCTTCTGCCCGCGTTTTTTTTTCAGATAGTGAACAATTCCCGAAAGCAATTTACCGAGTTCGGCAAAAAAGGGACTCAAATCGTCCCAGGCAAAGTAGCCGTCCAATTTCAAATAGCGAAAGGAATCGATGACCTCCGAGAAGGAAATGGCCCCGTTTTTTCTGAGCAGGTTGAGGCTGGGAATATCTTTGGTAAAATCAATCCAGCGCATCTTCTCGCGGGACGGCTTCATAAATAACCCGTCTTCCAGCCGGTTTAAGGCGTCCAGGTAATAGAGATATTCAAAATCGATACCCATCTTTGCCGGGAGGCGGTTGAAGGTGTTGGAACGCGCGTTGACTTCCAGAAGTTTATATTCGTCGCTACGTTCATCCAGCTTATACTCGATCTCGCCAATACCGGTGTAGCCCATCTCCTTCAAATGTGTGATTGAGCGCCGGATCAATTCTTCATTCCAAAAACTCTCCACCAGGGAGCCGGTGCCGTAATCCGGGGGAGATTGGCGAACTTTGCGAAAACCGGATACTGCAATCGATTGCTGGTTTTTGCTGATGTAGAAATACATCATAAAAAATTCACTTCCGGAGATCAGCTCCTGGGCTAAAACGGGTATCTCCGCTTTTGCCAACTCTTGCAATCGATGGATCAAATCCTGGTGTGACTGAATAACAAATAGTTTCTGGTCAAAACATGAGACGAATCTATGGGATTCTACCGGTTTTAATGCAAACGGGTAACCGAATTTTTCCCGGAGGCCGTTTTCCTTAAATTGCTCTAAAGGAAGATAAATACTCTTGGGGATGACCCAGTCGAAGCGCCTGGCCAGTTCATAGAACTTATCTTTGTGAATACAGATTTCCACCAGGTTCCCGGGAGGCAGACTGTCCGTGAAAGGGCCGTCGAGTGTGCTCTTAAGCCGCGAGTAGGCCAATAAAGCGGCGTCGCTGGTGGGGAATACGACCAGCGGCTCATCGCCGGAACGATGGCGTACAACTTTTTTCAGGGTTGCTTCAATCTCCGCCGTGCTCCAATCATTTAAAGAGAAAAATTCCGATACATAGCGACTACGCACCAAGGTCGAGTTGCTCTTGCTTTTGGAAAGCAATATGACCGGAATCTGCCGTCTGCCAAAGGCGCGGATTACCCCAAGTGAATTAGTTGAGGAATCGCCCAATATGATCACGGGAGATAGATTTTTCATTCGTTAAAATTCCTCCCCTGGAACGGCAGTCCATTCCCCACAAAATCCATTTGAAACCTTCCCGTTTTATAATATTTTTTTAAATGATCGGCCATAAGAGAGGATTCTTTGACAAGTTAAATCTAATTATATCAAGTCCTTTCTCAAAGGAGTATTCTGCGGGATGAAATATAATTTAAATTACCCGGAGATGCAGGCGTTTTTTATCCGGTAGGTAACTATTCTGGTAATTTTTGACAGGATTTACCCTTCGACTTAGCTCAGGGCAGGCAGGATGAACCGGATAAGGAAAGGGTTGGCTATTTCATTGATCCGGTAAATCAAAACGAAGCTGTCCCTGAGTTACAGTTGGTGAATTATTTGACTGCTACCCATAAGGATATTTGTCTATTCTTAATTTCAGAGAAAAAAAGGTTGAAATGAAACGCAAGGTGGGAGAATTTCCCACGAATTCACTCTATTGAGTATTCAGATCAACAGGATAAACATCATCCGGTCAATCCTGTTCATCCAGTCAAAAATGAATAGCTGAACAGTTACTCCGGTAGAAGGAAAATAGCTGAAACCACAGAATATGGGATGGCAAAGAAGCCTTTATTGTGGCGATTTGGGATGCTTCTTTATGTTGGCATAAATTTGCCTTGATACCCATCCGCCATTATCTTATTTTGATGGGTTGAAAACGGTAACCGAGGCATCAAATACCCCTATGAAACGGCGTCAATTTCTGAAATTTCTATCTGCGCTATCCGTTTACTTGCTGGACTTTGAACAGCTCTTTGCAAAAAATCTGCCCCTTGCCCCCCCGGGGAAGCGATCATCTCAATTAAAAATTATTACGGACGCCGGGCAGGGCCCGGTTTTGCTGCCGCTCGAGTATCTTCAGGATTTGGCCTACCTGAGCGTGCGCAAACTTGCCGAAGCCTTTTCTTTCCATACTTATGTAAATCCGGAAAAAAAGAAAATTGTCATCTATCTTCCCCAGAATAAAGTGGTGGTAAGCGCCGGCAACCCGTTTGTGGTGATCGACAGCAAAGCCAAGCAGATGCTGGCCCGGGCCCGCTGGGCCGACCAGGACGTTCTGGTTCCCCTGCCTCATTTTACGGAATTAATAAACCGGTATACCACTCTGAACTGGCAGTATGATCCGGTCCGGCAGTCCCTTAAGGCCGGGAGTAAGGGGTTCAATACGACCGCGGTGCACATCGACGTTAAAGAGAATGGCGTGGTGATCCGCATACGCACCGAACTCTCCTTTAAGCCTGGCGAGATGAGCGTGGATATGCGCTATGATTGGCTGCACGTGGACCTTTTTGGGGCCCAGGGCGATCTCCGCAGTATTACCGCTACCCGCCCCATGAACCCCATCCGGGAGGTAAAAGCCTATCAATTCAAAGATTTGCTGTCGATCGCTTTCCGTCTTCAAAAGCCGCCGGCAAGCAAGGAAGTTTACCAGGATGAGATTTCTAACGAGGTGGTGGTAGTTTTACGGTATGATGAACAAATCGCCCGAAAGGAGCGCCGGGATGATGCGGCCGCAGAGGAGCCTTCCCCGCCGGATTCCAATGACGACCTCCA
>JAJRYW010000126.1 GCA_024275555.1 Calditrichota bacterium
GAAAATGACCGCATCTTTGGCCGTACTGCCGCCTCGGCATCCTGACCCTTTCTTGAAAAACCGCAATTATGATTGATTTATTGCCCCTAAACACTGATATTCTTTCTGTCAATGCGGGAGAAGCGCCGTGCACGAAATGTCGATTGCCGAAAATTTGCTGAACATCCTGACCGAAATACTCCGCGAACACCCGGAGTATCGCATCCAAAAAGTTTTTGTCGAGGTCGGGGAGCTCGTCGCGGTAGTGCCGGAATCGCTCCGGTTTTGCTACCAGGCCCTAACCGAAGACACACCGCTGCAAGACTCGGAACTGGTCATCAAGGTTATCCCGATCCGCATCCGGTGCCAGGAGTGCCGGCAAGAACATACCGTGGAAAATTTTCTGTTTCGCTGTCCCTCCTGCGGAAGCAGTTCCTTAAAAGAACTAAGCGGGAGGGAGTTTGCTATTAAAAGCCTGGAGGTCGAAGAATGAGTGTGGTCACCGTTGAACGAAAAATTTTACAGAAGAACGACGTCATTGCCGCCGAGAACCGGCAGCAATTTAAAGAAGCGGGCCTGCTGACCCTGAACCTGGTCAGTTCGCCCGGCTCCGGGAAAACCACCTTATTGGAGCGCACCCTGGAGTTGTGCCGGGAGGATTTGAACATTGCCGTGGTGGAAGGCGATGTGCAGACCGACAACGACGCCCGGCGAATCGCCGCCTACAACATCCCGGTGGTGCAGATTATCACCAACGGCGGGTGCCACCTGGAGGCGGTCCTGGTGCGCGATGCCGTAAAAAATCTCGATCTGGATCAAGCCCGGGTGCTGATCATTGAAAATGTGGGCAACCTGGTCTGCCCGGCCAGCTACGACCTGGGCGAAGATTACAAAGTGGTGCTGTTCAGCGCCACCGAGGGGGACGACAAGCCGCTCAAGTACCCCAAAATGTTCCGGGTCTCGGATGTTTGCATCATCAACAAGATTGACTTGCTTCCCTACATCGACTTTGACCTGGAAGCGGCGCGGCGCAACGCCCTGCAGATCAACCCCAACCTGACCATCTTTGAAGTTTCCGCAAAAACCGGGGAGAACCTGGACCGCTGGGTGTCCTGGCTGAAGGAGAATGCCCCGGGGCGCTCTTAGTATGGCCGTAAAGCGCTTAAAAATAACCATCCAGGGCGCGGTGCAGGGCGTGGGTTTCCGGCCGTTCGTCTATCGTTTAGCGGATGAATTGCAGCTAACCGGCTGGGTAATCAACTCCGGTTCCGGAGTGTTTATCGAAGTGGAAGGCTCCCCGGATAATCTGGCCTTGTTTCTTCGCCGCGTTCATGATGAGCGTCCTCCCCAATCCTCCATCCATACCCTCGAGCAGGCGCAACTTGATCCGGCGGGCTACCAACAATTTGAAATTCGCAAGAGCGACGAGGGCGGCGAGACCACGGCAATTATGCTGCCGGATTTGGCAACCTGCCCGGATTGCCGGAAGGAATTATTCGATCCGGCCGACCGGCGTTACCGCTACCCGTTCATCAATTGCACCAACTGCGGGCCGCGCTTTACCATCATCTCCGCCCTTCCTTATGACCGGCCGAATACGAGCATGAAGCATTTCCAAATGTGCCCGGCTTGCGAGGAGGAGTATCGGAATCCGGCCGACCGGCGCTTCCACGCCCAGCCCAACGCCTGCCCGGAATGCGGTCCTCACATTGAATTATGGGATCATTCGGGGCAGGTTATGGCCAGCCACGAGGCCGCCCTGCACCAGGCCGTCGCGGCTATCGAAGCGGGCAAAATTGTTGCTGTAAAAGGATTGGGCGGCTTCCACCTGATCTGCGACGCCGGCAACTCCCCGGCAATCCGGCGGCTGCGGGAGCGCAAACACCGCGAGGAAAAACCCTTTGCGCTGATGTTTCCCGATCTCTCCCTCATCCGGCAATATTGTCATGTCTCGGAAACGGAAGCCCGGCTGCTGCAATCCTCCCAGGCGCCGATAGTGCTTCTGAAACAATGTCTCCCCCATCCTCCCGGCCTGTCGGAAGAGGTCGCGCCGGGGAACCCGTACCTGGGGGTGATGCTTCCCTATACCCCGCTACACCACCTGCTCTTATCCGACTTAGATAAACCGGTGGTCGCCACCAGCGGCAATATTTCCGATGAACCGATCTGCATCGATGAGCAGGAGGCGCTGCAGCGGTTGCACGGGATTGCCGATTTGTTTTTAGTGCACAATCGCCCCATCCTGCGCCACGCGGATGATTCCATCGTGCGTCTCATCGCCGGGCGGGAGATGGTGATGCGCCGCGCCCGCGGGTACGCCCCGCTGCCAATCCGGCTGCCCTCCGCCCCGCCGCCAACCCTGGCCGTGGGCGCACATCTTAAAAACAGCATTGCCTTGAGCGTCGGGAAAAACGTATTCATCAGCCAGCATATCGGGGATTTGGAAACCGAGGCTTCCTTCAACGCTTTTCAGGAAGTGATCGACCGTTTTAAAGAGGTCTACCGAACCGAACCGGAAATCATCGCCGCCGACCTGCACCCGGATTATCTTTCCAGCCAGTACGCCCGGGAGCAAAACCGTCCCATTCACACCGTTCAGCATCACTACGCCCACATCCTTTCCTGCATGTTGGAAAACGAGATCGAACCGCCTGTTTTGGGAATATCCTGGGACGGAACCGGGCTGGGCGACGACGGAACCGTGTGGGGCGGGGAATTTCTGGAAATCACCCAAAACGATTTTATCCGCCGGGCCTGCTTCCGGCCCTTCCGGCTGCCCGGCGGGGATCATGCTATCCGGGAGCCGCGCCGCAGCGCCCTGGGTGCGCTGTTCGAAATTTGCCGCAGCGAGGAGGAAAAGCATTACCCATCGGAACTGTGGCAGTCTTTTAGCGAACCGGAGCGCAAAACCCTCTTCCGGATGCTCTCCCGGGGAATTAACGCGCCTCTCAGCAGCAGCGCGGGACGCCTCTTCGACGCTGTAGCCGCCCTGACCGGCCTGCGCTACCGCAACAACTTTGAGGGGCAGGCCGCCATGGAGCTTGAATTTTTACTTCCGGATGCGCCCCGGGAGGCCGGGAGTTATCCGCTCCGGGTGAGAAGAGAAAAAAATAGTGGGAAAAAAAGTTTGCTTATTTTAGATTGGGCTGTCATGATGGAGGCGATCCGGAACGATAAACAGCAGGGTGTGGCCGCAGCGGTTATCTCCGCTAAATTCCACAACACCCTGGTGGAAAGCTGTCTTGACGTCGCTAAAGCAGTGGGATTGGAGAAAGTAGCCCTGTCCGGCGGCTGCTTTCAAAACAAGTATCTGACCGAAGGGGTGATCCGGCGGCTTCAGGCAGAAGGATTTCGGGTCTATTGGCATCAGCAGGCGCCGCCCAATGACGGCGGAATTGCCCTGGGCCAGATCGGCGCAGTGTGGCGCCTGCATCAAAATAAATAATTTAACCTTCATTAAAAGTTATTCAGGTCTTTTTTTGACAGGATTCACATGATAAACCGGATTGGGAAGTAAGATTTATTATCCTGTGGATCAAAACGGTTATCATAATAACATGTTGAGGTGTTATCATCCGAATTTGCTAAAAAATTGTTCGCTGCGGTATGCGCTAGTGATTTACAAAAAAAATTCCCAAGGCTGTTCAGGGTCTTACCGCTACCCGGAAAAATGTTCGTCTGATGATCAATTTTGGAGAAGAAAAGTGGAAGTTTAATGTCTCCCGGCACTCCGGAGTCTGCCCCGGTCAGGGGACAAATTCTGCCGGAGTTAATAAACCTTATAACCGCAAAGTAGGGCAGGTAGGTAAACAATTTATCAGTTATCCTTATCAAAAACTGAATAAGAAGATCAACAGGAAAAACATCATCCGGTTAATCTTGTTCATCCTGTCAGAAATTAATGCTGAATAGTTACAATCAACATTCAAAAACGAGGTAAACAGCCATGTGTTTAGCTGTTCCGGGAAAGATTCTTAGTATTCAGGGGGATGATCCTGTTCTGCGAAGTGGTAAAGTCAGTTTTGGGGGGATTGTCAAAGAAATAAACCTGGCCTATGTTCCCGAGGCCAAAGTGGATGACTATGTTCTGGTGCATGTGGGCTTTGCCCTGAATGTGATTGATGAAGAGGAGGCCCAACTGGTATTCCGGTATCTGAAAGAGATGAACGAACTGGGAGAACTGGAGGAGGGCGAGGAATGAAATTTGTCGAGGAATATCGTGATCCGAAAGCGGCGCAAGCGTTGTCTGAAGCCATCCACCGGGTAACCACCCGGGAATGGACCATCATGGAGATTTGCGGGGGGCAAACCCACGCCATCATGAAATTCGGCATCGATGAACTGCTGCCCAAACAGATCAACCTGGTGCACGGGCCGGGTTGCCCGGTTTGCGTCACCCCGCTGGAATTCATCGATAAAGCCATTAAAATAGCCGAACGCCCGGAGGTCATCTTTTGCTCATTCGGCGATATGCTGCGCGTTCCCGGCAGCGAAGATGACCTCCTCTCCGTCAAAGCCAAAGGCGGCGATGTGCGTATTTTATATTCACCCCTGGATGCGCTGACAATTGCCCGGGAGAATCCCGGCAAGGAAGTGGTCTTCTTCGGGGTGGGCTTCGAGACCACCGCCCCGGCCACGGCGATGGCGGTTTACCAGGCCAAACAGATGGGGCTAAAAAACTTTTCCTTGCTGATTTCCCACGTACTGGTGCCGCCGGCCATGGAGGCCATCCTCTCTTCCCCGCAAAACCGGGTGCAGGGATTTTTGGCCGCCGGGCATGTCTGCACGGTGATGGGATACACCGAGTATTACCCCATCGTGGAAAAATACCGCGTACCCATCGTGGTGACCGGGTTTGAGCCGCTGGATATCCTGCAAGGTCTCTACATGTGCATCAAACAGTTGGAAGAGGGCCGGGCCGAGTTGGAAAATCAATACACCCGGGTGGTGCAGGAAAAAGGAAATCGACCGGCGCAGGAGTTGATTCAAAAAGTCTTCCGGGTGGTGCATCGCAAATGGCGCGGCGTGGGGGAGATTCCCGCCAGCGGGATGGGCCTGGCCGAGGAATACCGGGATTTTGACGCCGAGCGCCGTTTTAAGATCGAGCACCTCACCGCGGATGAGCCGGAAGAGTGTATCGCCGGGCTGGTGCTCCAGGGAGTGAAAAAACCCGTTGAATGCAGCGCCTTCGGCGTACGCTGCACCCCGGAAAAACCCCTGGGGGCCCCGATGGTTTCTTCGGAAGGCGCCTGTGCAGCCTACTATCAATATCACCGCCAGGATTTGGAAACATGATCAGCAACAACCATTGAACCAACCGGATCATTTTATGCGCAAAAAACTCATTTCCTGGATATACATCAGCTACATCGGTTTAACATCGCTCATTTTTTACCTGGTTGCCCTGCTAATCTGGCTGTCGACGGCCTGGTGGGATAAACGATTGGTTATATTGCACCTGTTCTCCTGTTTTTGGGCCAGTTCCTACATCTTGGTTATGCCGATCTGGTCGATCCGCATCGAAGGCCTCCAAAAGCTGGATTGGAAAAAAACCTATGTGATCGTCTCCAACCACCAGTCGCAACTGGATATTCTGGCCGCCTACCGCCTATTTTTTCCCTTTAAGTGGGTTTCCAAAGCAGAGGTGTTCCGGGTGCCCTTCCTGGGCTGGAGTATGGTTCTCAATAAACATATCCGGTTAAAGCGCGGCGACCGGCGCAGCACGGTGGAGATGTTCCGCGAGTGCGAGAAGGCCCTGAAACAAGGCTGCTCGGTCTTTTTCTTCCCGGAAGGAACCCGCTCCGAAACCGGGATATTGAGACCGTTTAAACCCGGGGCGTTCGCTTTGGCCAAGCGGCTGAATGTTCCTGTTTTGCCGATTGCCATTAACGGCACGCGCATCGCTCTTCCCAAGAACAGCCTGGAAGTTACCGGGCGCGCCCGCCTGCGGGTTAAGGTGCTGGATGAAATTCCCCCCGAGACGCTCCGGAAACACACGGTGGAAGAACTGTGTAAAATGGTGCAGGATAAAATTGCCGCCCATATTGACGAACATCGCCCGGTAGAACAGGCCCGAACCGCATAAGCTTTCTTTCAACATTTTTTCCGCCGCAAACATATCGACCTGGCGGCAATGTTTACCGGGAGAATTACCGCATGTACAGGCAACCGAGAACCGACACATATCAAAGGAGTAACCATCGTGGCTGACAAAGACATTCTCACTTCGGGCCCGGTCTGCCCGATTCCCATTGAAGACTATCCCCAGGTGCTCCTGGCTCATGGCGGCGGCGGGAAACTGATGCAGCAACTGATTCAAAAAATGTTCGTATCAACCTTCGAGAACCCGTTGATCAACCAGGCGCATGACGGTGCGGTTTTTCAAGCGCCCGCTTCCCGGCTGGCTATGAGCACCGACTCCTACGTCATCCATCCCCTCTTTTTCCCGGGCGGGGACATCGGCTCCCTGGCAGTACACGGCACGGTAAATGACCTGGCCATGTGCGGGGCCCGTCCCCTCTACCTGAGCGCCGGCTTTATCCTGGAAGAGGGGCTGCCTATGGAAACGCTTTGGCGGGTGGTGCAATCCATGCAAGCGGCGGCCCAAAACGCCGGGGTAGCCATTATCACCGGGGATACCAAGGTGGTTGACCGGGGCAAGGGCGACGGCATTTTTATTAATACCAGCGGGGTGGGCGTTATCGAGCATGATGTGGTTGTCAATCCCTCGCAGGTAAAAGAGGACGACGTTATTCTGGTCAGCGGGGATATCGGCCGGCACGGAATTGCCATCATGGCGGTGCGGGAAGGGCTGGAATTCGAGACTGTCATCGAAAGCGACAGCGCCCCGGTGTCCTCGACCGTGCAGGCGCTCTTAAACGCCGGGATCGAACTGCACTGCCTGCGCGACCTGACCCGGGGCGGCCTGGCCAGCGCGCTAATCGAAATTGCCGTCACTTCCGGGACCAATCCCCACCTGGAAGAACGGGCCATCCCGGTGCGGGAAGATGTGCAGGGCGCTTGCGAGATTTTAGGGTTCGACCCGCTTTATGTGGCCAACGAAGGGCGCTTTCTGGCCATCGTTGCCAAAGAACACGCCCGGAGCGCCCTGGAAATCCTTCAAAGCGCACCGGGGGGAGACCAGGCGGCGCAGATTGGGGAAATCCGCCGAAAATCGCCCGGCCGGGTAACCCTGACCAGTAAAATCGGAACCACCCGTGTAGTGGATATGTTCAGCGGGGAACAACTGCCCCGTATTTGCTGAATCAACAACCTCAATCGCATACAAACCGGAGCTTGACATGACCGATCAGAAATCCGTTTTCTTTCTTTTCCGCCCTCCTTTTCTGCTGACCGCCATTATTTCGCTGGTCTTCGGCGTCTGGGGCGGGTTATGGCGCAGCGGCTGGAATGTTCCCCTGCCGGCGCCGGCTTCACCTGTTATTCACGGCCCCCTGATGGTCTGCGCCTTCCTGGGTATTTTAATCAGCTTGGAGCGGGCGGTGGCCCTGGACAAACTTTGGGGATATACGGCGCCCGGGTTTGCCCTGATCGGGACGCTCTTTCTCTTTGCCGCTCCCGGCCTGGTCATCATCCCCGTGGCATTTATGATCTCGTCCCTGCTCCTGACGGGCATCCTGGGTTATTTTTTCCGGCGGGACAGGCAACTTCATTTTGCCGTGATGACCGCCGCCCCGCTGTTTTGGTTTGTGGGCAACCTGCTCTGGTTTCAGGGGCACACCTTTTCGCAGGTGGTGCTTTGGTGGGCTGCGTTTCTGGTCATCACCATCGCCGGAGAACGCCTGGAGTTGTCCCGGATTCTGAGATTAACCGCTTTTAAGAAAGTGTTCTTTTTGCTCTCCCTGGCCCTTCTTACTGCCGGGGCTGTGCTGACCACCACCCACTTTCAGGAAGGAGTGCGCCTGTTCAGTGTGGGCATGATTCTGCTGGGGATTTGGCTGCTGCGGTATGATATGGCCCGGAAAAACATTGTTCTGGCCGGCCTGTCCAAGTACCTGGGCTGGGCGCTTATTCCCGGCTACCTCTGGCTGATCATCAGCGGCGTCATCGGGATTATTACCGGCGCCGAGATAGCCGGGCCGCTCTACGACGCCTTCTTGCACGGAATCTTTGTCGGCTTCATCTTTTCCATGATTTTCGGCCACGCCCCGGTTATTTTTCCGGCTATTCTGCAACGCCCCCTGCCCTTCAGCGCCTACTTCTACATTCCCCTGGTTTTGCTTCATCTCTCCCTGGTGGTGCGTCTTTGGGGCGACCTGCTTTTCCAGCCCGACATCCGGCTTTACGGAAGCCTGGGAAACGCCGCCGCCATCCTGCTTTTTATAGTCATTGTGGCGCTCTCAATTCTGAGCGGGAGAAAAAGCGCCCCTGAGGCGGGGTAAACATAGCGCATTTTTCACACTGGGCAGTTTCTTGGGTAAACAGCAAGCTCAGGCAGGGCCATAGTCGCCATAGCCAATCATTATTAAGGCCCTCCTTCCAAGCTCCGGCCCGGAATGCTGCTCGTCCGCTTGAGGTCAACACATACCCGCCGGGACACGATCGTACTGCTTTTAACCAATATTATGCCGGGGGTGGGAAAGCGGAGCTTTAATTGATATGAGCGTTCCAGGCAGGAGCCTGGAACGAGAAGAGACAGTCAAAATTTTGGCGACGTATGGCGCTATATATTGAGACGTGAATTCGTTTCCGAAAAGATGAAATGTATTTGTGTAGTTGCCTTCATGCAATGGTAATGTCCCCCCTGAATCCCCCGTTCGGCTGAGCTCACGACGAAGCCCGAAATCGGGGAGAAACCGGCCTCCCTGCCCGATTTCGGGAAGGGCCGGGGTGGGGAAATTTCATGGGAAACTCGTTCATCACATTCAAACAATTTCATTCTCATACGAATTTACGGGTCTATAAGTGTTACGAATTACGGCCTAATTTCATAAACAGGCACACCGCGCTGGCCGGGCAGACAGATTGAAATTCCACGGATGTCTTAACACTCTCCGGAACCTCCTCCCGCGCGGTATGGCGATACCCCCGTTGCAAAAAGTATTCTTCTGCCGTCTCGGTGAGCAGGTAAATGGTCGGCAGTTTTTTCTCCTTAGCCGATTTTAGTATAGCCTGGTAAAGTTGCTCTCCCAGGCCCTGCTTCTGCAAACCCGGCGCTACGGCCAAAGAACGCAGCAACCCGCCCTCGGGATAAACCTCCATTCCCACACACCCGACCACCTTCCCCTGCTGTTCAGCCACCCAAAAATGCGGCAGGTGCATCTCCAAATCATCCGTGGGGAGTTTTACCCGGGTAAGCAACTCAGCAATGGCGCTGATATCCGCTGCCGCGGCTCTTCTGATACGAACAGAACTCATCACATTCCTCCTGGCCGGAATTGCTGCAATTCAACATTCTTTAATCGATTCAAGCGAATAATAATAATGCCGGCCATCTCAGTCAAGCAGAGATCGAGTCCCCGGCATAACCGGCTGGTTGTTCTGTTCCCCCCGCAACATCTCCCCGTCGTTAAAAAAGTAATTTGCAACTCTTGCCAGAGCTATCACAACATCTTCTCTGTAAATGATATAACCTGTATTCTCGGGGGAGACTTGCTGCGTCCTGTGACGGTTAAGTCTCATAAAATCAATTTTTTGCTGCTGTTTTTTTACACGCTTGCCGATAATAGCGCAGATCGGGCGGCGCAGCGCGCCCGGAAGGCAACGGCATACCGCCCGGAAAACAGTTGCAATTCTTTTCCCGGATGTGCTTATTAGAAATGGACAGGAGCAGATGGCAACATCTTCAAACACGGGTAATACAGCCTCAGCGACCATGAAATCATCACTATTTCACGAATGGATACACAGCTACAAGGGAATGAACCAGGTTGTTCCCACCCGGGATTGGTTTGTCTTTTTGCAAACCGTGCTGAAGGGCCTTAAAAGCCAGGACCACCAGGAGGTGATTCGCTTCCTGGCCGAGCGGCTGCCTCGCTTGTTTGAGGCCGGTGCAAGTATGGCGTACACCCTGGAAGCGCTGGAAGATTTACGCCTGCGGCTGGTAAAGCATATTTTACAGGACCAGACCATCGCCCAGGAAAATAAGAACCTCTTTTTGACAAACCTTTCGCAAATGTTCCAGGGCGTCATCAACCTGTTTTGTGAATGGATCGGCGAATCGTCTCAAGCCCCTGCCGCCCCCGGGCAACGCTCTTCTTTTCCCCGCATAAAAGATTTGCCGGGTCTGGCAATGATTTTGGAAGGCGAGCGGTTTGCGGCAACCCGGGCAAGCTACAGCCCCGGCATGTACTCTCTGCTGACTGTGGAAGCCGGTCAACCGGCTGACTGGGAAACCATACTGCACCCCCAGGATTACCTGGAATGCCGATTCACAATCAAATCCGCCCAGGACGCCCGGCAACCGTTTTATGAGCTGACTTATCGCATCAAAGCGCCCAATGGCAACTGGAAAGAAATGTGTGAAATCGGGCGAATTTTTTATACAGCGGAAGGCGCCCCGGTTCGCACGGCGGCGGTAATTTTCCCCCTTCCGGATCAGGCGGGCGGCGCGGGCGAGATATCACCGGCAACCATTTTTTCCAGCCTGATCGACGAAGAGCGGGAGTTTCTCTTTGTCACCGAGTTATCGGGGCGGGTCAGCTACATCAGCCCGGCGCTCTTGAAGACGGCCAGCCCAGCCGGTGAATCCCGGCAACGGCCGGATAGCGGGCGCACAACCATCTTCGAACTGTTTAACAAAGCCCTTGGCCGTAAACTGAACCATTATTGGCAACAACTGGAATCGCAGCCGGATCAGCTCCCGGCGCTCCGGTTGGAACTGCCGGCAAGAGAGGCCGCCCCCCAGCCCCGGGAATGGGTGTTCCGCCCGGCGGCGCTGCACCATTCTTTCGCTCCAGAGCAACTGGTCTTTTACGGTCAGCCGCCGGAGAGAAGCGATCAGCCGGATCGGCTTGTTCAGCAATTGCGCCGATTCTCCCGGCTTAACTTCGAGGATTCAACCTCCCTGGAGAATTTTTATCAGTCGCTGCTGAACCTGGCCGGGCAGCTCTTTCCGCAGGCCCGGGCAATCGGCATCCTGGTAAAACGTCAGGAAAATTTCCGTTACTTTGCCGGTTCCGGGTACGAGAATTCGCAATGCCAGGACGCCCCGGTATTAAACACCGGGCATCTCAGGAACTTACAGACCCTGCAAAGCGATGATCAGAACGACGACGAATTTGAAACACTGGTGAAGCTGGAAATTGAAAAAGGGCTGGATCGTTACCTCGCGTCCGGCCTGGAATCATTAGACAACGCGCCGGACCACCGCGGCCACCTGCTTGGCCTGGTATACCGGAAATCGGAGCCGCAGGCGATTGTGTCGGTGCGATTCGGCGCCGATCACCTGGCGGAAGCGTCCTCTCAGCAAATTCTGTTGTCCCTTTTTTGTCAGCGTGCTTCGCATGTATTGGATTACCTGGGCGCCAAATTTGCCTTCCGGCAGCACCTGCTTGCCCTGCAGCGGTCAATTTTGGAGATCCAGGTTCCGGTGGCAATCCTCAAAGACGGCCTGATCGAGCAGGCCAATAGCCGTTTCCTTTCCCTGGTGAACGCCGAAGCAGATGAGGTGACCGGTAAAAGCTGGCAGGCCTGGGTTGAGGAAGCCGACCGGGAGCCGCTGCAAGCCTGTTTAGCCCGCTTCGAGGAAGCCGACAATGGACAGGAGTGCCAGGTTAACCTGGAGAAAAAGGACGGCCAAACCGTTGCGGTAAAGATTTTATTAAGCCGGTTGCCCTTTACGGAAGGTGAGGAATTTTTATTGATGGTCCTCCCCCACCCGGATGGGGCCGGCCGGGATGAGCGCCTCCTCAAAGCGCAGCGCCTGGAAACATTAGGCTCCCTGACCACCAGCGTGGTGCACAATTTCAACAATTACCTGGGAGCAATCATTCCCAGCGCCCAGTTAATCATTAAAAATCCCAACGCCAAAGATGTAGAAAAGCGGGCTAAGCTGATTTTTGTCATGGCCCAGCGCGCCGCCTCGCTGATCCGCCAGTTGCTCTCCTACGCTCATTCCGCGCCGGAAAAAGTGGAAGAGGTAAACCTGAACGGCCTCTTGCTGGAAATCCAGGATATGTTCCAAAGGATTGTCGGGCCCTCTATACAGATAAATTATCGTTTAACCTCGGACTTGCCCCTTGTTAAAGGCGACCACGATCAGTATTTGCAAATGCTGTTAAACCTGGTGCTGAACGCCCGTGACGCATTAACAGATGGAGGAGAAATCGATATTTCCACGCGCTTCCGCCGGGTGGATCGCAAACAGATTGGTGCGCACACCCTGGAACCGGGCGACTATGTAGAGCTAAGCGTCCACGACAACGGAAAGGGGATTCCCCCGGGAATCCGCAAACGCATCTTCGACCCGTTTTTCACCACCAAGCCGGAGGGCGTCGCAACGGGCCTGGGGTTAAGCATTGTTTACGGCATCCTGAAGCGACATGAGGGCTATGTCATTTTCCACAGCGAACCGGGCCAGGGAACCACCTTCCACATCTATTTGCCCGCTTGCGAGGCCCCGGCAAAAGCCCCCAAAACCAAACCGGCGACGCAGCAAAAACCCATCAGCGGACAAGGCACATTCCTGGTCGTCGATGATGAAAAATATTTACGGGAAGTGCTCTCCAGCATGGGTAAATTGCTGGGATATGGCAGCTTTGAGGCGGCAAACGGGAAAGACGCCGTGCAGATTTACCAGGAGCGCCAAAACCAGATCGACCTGGTCATCCTGGATTACGCCATGCCCGGCATCAACGGCAAACAAACCTACCTGGCGCTCAAGAAGCTCAATCCCACCATTCCGGTTATTCTTTGCACGGGCTACGGGGATCAAAAAGACGTTACGGAGCTGATGAAGGAGCCCAACGTCGAGTTTTTGCCCAAACCGTTTACCATCGAGATGCTGGGGCAAAAGGTCGCCCGGCTCCTGGCCCAAACCGGCAAAGCCAACTAAGCGCGATTGAAGCCCCCGTCAAGGCCAACCTGCTACAGGGGGATATTCCCATGTTTTTTGGGCGGATTTTTATCGACTTTAGTGCGCAGTATTTCCAGGGCCCGGCAAATTTTAGGACGGGTGGTCTGCGGCTCAATCACTTCATCGATATAGCCATACTCTGCGGCCAGGTAGGGATTGGCAAATTTCTCGCGATATTCCGCTTCTTTTTCCGCTAAGGCTGCTTCCGGATCATCGGCCTGGGAGATTTCTTTTTTGAAGATGATCTCGGCGGCCCCTTTGGGTCCCATCACGGCAATCTCGGCGGAGGGCCAGGCAAAATTAAAATCTCCCCGGATATGTTTCGAGCTCATGACGTCATAGGCGCCGCCGTAGGCTTTGCGCAGGATGACGGTAATTTTGGGCACGGTGGCCTCGCAGAAAGCGTAGAGCAGTTTGGCCCCGTGGCGGATGATGCCGCCCCACTCCTGGGCGGTTCCGGGCAGAAAACCGGGCACATCCACAAAGGTGACAATGGGGATATTAAACGCATCGCAGAAGCGCACAAAGCGGGCCCCTTTGGTGGAAGAATCGATATCCAGCACCCCGGCAAGTACGGCCGGCTGGTTGGCAACAATCCCCACCGAAAAGCCGTTAAAGCGGGCAAAACCCACCACAATATTTTGGGCGTAGTGCTCATGCACTTCAAAAAAGTCGCCCTCGTCAACCACCTTTTTAATCACCTCTTTGACGTCATACGGTTTTTGAGGATTGGCCGGGATAATGGACTTGAGCGTCTCGTCCATGCGATCCGGCTTGTCCTTGCCGGGCGCAAAAGGCGGCTCTTCGGCGTTATTCAGGGGAACATAGCTGATCAGTTTGCGTATTTTACGCAGGCAATCCACATCATTGTCGGTGACAAAGTGGGATACGCCGCTTTTGGATGCGTGCGTCATGGCCCCGCCCAGTTCTTCGAAAGAAACTTCCTCGTGCGTCACTGTTTTAACCACGCTGGGCCCGGTGACAAACATATAACTTTTATCTTTTACCATAAAAGTAAAGTCGCTGATTGCCGGGGAGTAGACCGCGCCGCCGGCGCAAGGGCCCATGATGGCCGAAATTTGGGGAACCACCCCGCTGGCCAGGGTGTTTCGCAAAAAGATGTCCGCATAAGCGCCCAGGCTGACCACGCCTTCCTGGATGCGAGCGCCCCCGGAGTCATTCAGCCCGATTACCGGCGCACCGATCTTCATGGCCATGTCCATAATTTTGCATACTTTTTGAGCATGGGCCGCAGAAAGGCTGCCTCCAAACACGGTAAAGTCCTGGCTGAAAATGCACACGGTTCGCCCGTCAATCTTTCCCAGGCCGACCACCACACTGTCGCCCAGGTAGCGTTGCTTATCCAGGCCAAAATCCTTGGTGTGGTGGCGCACCAGGATATCGATTTCTTCGAAGGTGCCTTCATCCACCAGCACCTGGATGCGCTCGCGGGCAATCAGCTTGCCTTGCTCGTGCATCTTTTCGATTCGTTTTTCGCCGCCGCCCTTCAGCGCTTCCGCTTGCAGTTGCCGAAGCTGGGCAATTTTTTCTTCCATACTGGGCCAGTCATCCGCTTTTTTCTTTGTCACCATTTCGCTCCTTATCGCTGAATTGCAGTTCCTAACCTGTGAGGCTCTCTGTTATGAGACAGAGGAATGAATTTTACACAAGTCTGATCAATTTCGCACGCCTCTTTTTAAAAAAATATGGCGGCGGGGCCCGGGGCGCACCAAAAAAAGCCCGGCGTCTGGAGAAGCCGGGCTTTTTCTACATTTATTTTCATGCTGTTTAGATATCGCCGCCCAGGGAAATATACCAAATCGGTTTACTCGATTTATGGAGATCATAGCGCCAGGCCACATCAATACGCATCAGGAAGTAGAGGAAGAACACCCGTGCGCCGATCCCATAACCGCTTACCAGGTCTCTGAAGCGCCGGTTGCCGTTTTCATCCACGTAGGTGCCGCGTCAGTTGGAATTGCTGTACCAATTATTACCCGGGTCGAAGGCTGTGCCGATATCGTAGAACATGGCTCCGCGGACATTAAAGAGGCGGATCGGCGGGAATCCCAGGCCCAAAAAGCGGATCAGCGGAAAACGGAATTCCATATTGGCCAGGGCTACCCGGCTTCCTTCCTTGTCGTAGAAAAAGGCCCCGCGCAAAGGCGTGACAAACTGGGAAAAGAAGATGTCGTCGATGCTGTCAAAGCGGAGGCTGCGTGTGCCGCCGGCTCCGGTATCGGCAGATTTAAAGTTGATCCAGTTGTCAATCCCTCCCAGGAAGAAACGCTGCGGGTCTGCCCCGAAACTGGCGGCGGAAAATAAACGGGCGGCAAAATTGTAATCCCGGTTTATCATCCAATATTTTCGATAATCAGCCGAGATCGAACGGAAATCCCGGCTGTCGCTTTGATACTTGGGACTGGCTAAAAAACTCAGGGCGTAGCGTACCCCGTCCACCGGCCCCGTGGAGCCCCACAAGACCGAATCATGAACGTAGGACAACGAAGGTAGTATTGTCGACACCTTGTCATCCGGCCGAGGAGAACTGAGGTGCTCCAGCACAATGTTATACCAGTTCAGCCCAAACTCCATGCGGCTGAATTTGCTGAAAGGATAAGAGGCCAGGAAGTTAAACCCGTAGTTGCGGAAGCGTTCCAGTTCAAACCCGTTTGCCTGGAAGAAATAGGCCTGGTGATAGCCGCCGATCCCATAGCTGATCCGGCGCTTTAAGTAGAGGTAGAGCATACTCAGGTCGCTATTTTTCAGATCGGAAACCAGGTTTACATTGAGAAATATTTTGTGGTCGCCCAACAGATCGCTAAAGGCAAAGGTGGTATAACCGGAGAAGCCGAAGAAAGTATTGTATCCCGCCGATCCGGTGACCACATCCGGGCTGAATTTCAGCTTGTAGCGGCGCACTTTGTATTTTCCATCTTTATCTTTATAGACGGTTTGGCTCAGGCTCACATTTTTCGGTTTCTCATCACTTTTCCGGTTCATCTTGTAGCGGGTAAAGACATAGCTGCTATAATCCGAAGGGGAGTCGCCGACAATCTGATTGCTGTCTTTTATCGCACCGCCGTCCCGCTCGGGTTTCCACTCCCGGGCGTAAATCGGCAGTTTTTCGCCGCGCATATCTTTTACCAACTGGGTGTCCTTCAACTCTACCGGCTTTAATTTGAGCGGATTCGAGAGCATGTAAATATCAAATCCGCCTTCGTAAAAAGAAGTGAAGACCAGTTTGTTGCCGTTGCGGTTCCAATTTGCCTGGAGCACCCCGGAAATCACATCGGTGACCGGGTAGCTCTCGTCTGTATCCAGCTTATGCAAATAGAGATTATAGATTCCGTTTTTATCGGAGACATAGGCAAGCGATTGAGCATCCGGGGAAAAAATGGGGTTAGCTTCCTCCCAGGGGGTGTCGGTAATACGCTCGATAAGGCCGGTTTCCAGGTTGTAGATATAGACGTCGCGGCTCTCATAATCAAAGCGGCTCATCCGGAAATCTTCAGGCAATTCATGGTCGCCGATATAATCTTTCCGGTCCGAAACAAAGGCAATCCGGCTGCCTTCCGGAGACCAGGAGGGCTGATCATCGGTAAAAACATCCCCGGTCAAAGCAGTCACTTTTTTGCTCTTCAGGTCCAGCAAGTATATATCGCTCCGGTTGTTCTTATTGCCGACAAAGGCAATCTTATCCCCCCTGGGAGACCAGCTCACCGTAAAGGCGCCGTCTAATTTTTTCAGTTCATACTTTTTAATTTTGTCGGATTTCACATCCACAAGGTAGATGGCGTCGTAGCGGCCGCTTTTAGCCGCCAGGGCCAACTGGCGCCCGTCGGGGCTGAAACTCATGCCCGGTCGCAAAAAGTGTAGTTCCTCGAAGCTTTCGGAACGCTGGCCTTCGATCAGTACTTTTTCAATCTTTCCGTTGAGTGCCGACATCAGGTAAATATTCTGGGAGCCGCGCCGGTCGGAAATAAAAGCAATCTTATCGCCATTGGGAGAAATGGTGGGGCTGACATTCAGAAAATTGGGCACCCGGGTATGATCGGTCAGGCGTTTGGCTATTTCCACCGGTTCTTTGCGATCTGCCACCTCCGGCCAATATTGTTTCCGCAAATAGCGATGCCACTTGTGGGTAAACTCCTCGTACCCCACCCCGATTCCGGAGCGCAGCACCCGCTCAAAATCCACCTTGCCCCGCATTTTATGCATAAGCTCGCCGATTTTGGCCCGCCCGTAGGTTGTGGCAATATAGCGGAACACCGACGCCCCGCCCTGGTAGACCAGGTAGTACTGCAAGACTTGCAGGCTGGGCATGTAACCGTTCAGAACCGCATCGCGCACAATCATATCCAGTCGGGTGTTCCAGCCCACCGACTGGAATTCCGCCAGCCCTTCTGCAAACCAGATTGGCACCGGGGCAACTTCTCCCACAATCAGGGATTGGATCGAGCCTCCGTAGATCATGTCATTCATCACCGCGTGCACCAGTTCGTGGTGAATTACATGGCGGAACTGTTCATACGACCCTTCAAAAGGCACCACAATCCGGTTTTTAAACAACTCGGTTACCCCGCCGATGCCTTCTTCCAGGTAGGTGATGACCACATTGGTTTGCTGCCAATCATTGTGGGAGTTGTAGACAATAAAAACGATGCGATCCTGAATATCGTAACGAAAATCTCTTTTCAACTGAACATAGGCGGTCTCGGCTACTTCGGCGGTAAATTCGGCGATTTCCTGGCCGCCTTCATAAAAGTAGACATCAAAGTGTTTTGACTGGATGTAGTACCACTTAAAATTTTTGTAGATAACTTTATTTTTACCAAAGCCTAAGGCGGCGCTGCTGGCAAAAAGGGTCATCATAAAAAAAAGAAAAAGTTTGTTTACTGACCGCATAAGATGGCTCCTGAGAGGTTTGATAATGATATATAAAAACGTTCGTCTTTCCATGCTGTATGTTTAAACATAAATGCGGGAAGAAGACAAAGTGGTAACCGCTATTACAGATTTTATCAAAAAAATCTCACATTAGTTTGGAAGCATATTGGGTGAACTCATAATATCAAATTTAATATCTTTTGTATTGAATGCCAACTTTATAATCCGGTTCCCAGTGTAAAATACCAGACCGGTTTGCCGCTGTGCTGCAAATCATAGTTCCAGGCCAGATCAATCCGGAGCAGGATAAAGAGCAGGTAAATCTTGGCCCCTACCCCATAACCGCTGACAATATCCCGGAACCGCCGTTGGCCAAATTGGTCTTTCCCGGTTCCCCGCCATTTTTTGCTAAAAAACCGGCCATTTGCGGCGGTCCAGGCCGAGCCGATATCGTAGAAAAATGTTCCTTCCACATTAAACAGGCGGATCGGCGGCGCCCCGATTCCCAGGAAGCGGATTAGGGGAAACTTAAACTCCAGGTTGCTGAGCAGATAGCGGTTGCCGGTGCGGGCGTAGTAGAAACTCCCCCGCAGCGGGGTAATAAACCGGGAGTAGTACAAATCCCGCACGGAGTTGGTGCGGCGCGGGCCGTTGAACTTGTGATTGATCCAGTTCTCCATCCCTCCCAGGTAGAATATTTCCGGATCGTCCCCGCTGCTTCCTCCCCCGGCAAGCCGCACCGTTACGCTGTAGTCGCGGGTCAGGCGAATATATTTTCGATAATCAAAATGAAGCGTTTGAAAGACCCGGCTGCTTTGGGCAACCCCGGGGCTGATCAGCAGGGAAAGTCTGCTGCGGGCCCCGTCGACGGGACGACTGCCCCGCCAGATTACATTATCCTGAACATAATCGACCCCCGCCAGCAAGTTGCTGACCAATTGATTGGGGTCCAGGCTGCGCACTTGCTCGACCAGAACATTCTTCCAATCGACCCATCCTTCCACCCGCCGGAAGCGATTGAACGGATAGTTGCCGAACAGCTCCAAGCCATAGCGCCGATAGCGTTTCTCAGGCTCCCCCGGATGGTCAAAAGTCCAGGCGGCGAGGTAACTGCCCATGCCCAGGTTCAACCGTTTCTTTAAATTGTAGTAGCGGATACGGAAGCCGGTGTTTTTCAGCCGGGAGTAAAGGTTTACATCAACAATAATCCGCTTGTCTCCCAGTAAATCGCTAAAGCGGAAAGAAGCCTGGCCTTCTAACCCCAAATAAGGGTGGATGCGGGCCTTGGCTGTTAACAGGTCCGGGGTTAATTTGGGATGATACTGGTGAACCCGGTATTTGCCCTCGGCGTTGCGGAATTTGCTTTCGGCTAAGACCGGGGCGGTGTGTTTTGGCGGCGAGGGGGTAAAGTAGGTCTTTTGGGCCGCGGCAGCGCCATAGGAGGTCTTTTTTGCCCGGGGCGGGGCGGGTGTGTTCCGCCGCTCATCCCCCCCGGGCTGCCAGCGCCGCGAGTAAACCGGAAGTTCATTCGAGTTAAGCCGGGAACGGTAACGGGTATCTTCAATCTCCAGCGGGGGGAGTTTTAGCGGATTGGGGATTAGATAGATATCGAAGCCGCCGCCGGAGAAGGTGCTGAAAACCAGATTCTGCGCTTTGGCATCCCAATTGATCTGGTAAATGCCGCTCATGGCATCGGTAACGGCGTACGTGCTCCCGCTGTTCAAATCGGCAATATAAAGATTGGAGATGCCGTTGCGATCGGAGAGAAAAGCAATCTTTGTTCCGTCCGGCGAGAGCAGGGGCTGGTAGTCATCCCACCGCGAGCGGGTGATGCGCTCCATGCGGCCGGTTTGAATATTCAAACGGTAGATATCACGATGCTCGTAGTCGAATCGGTCCATCCGGAAGTCCGGCGGAATCCGGTCGGCAGAAAGATAATCTTTGCGATCGGAATCAAAGACCAGATAGCGCCCATCGGCAGACCAGGCGGGATGATCGTCGCTAAAGCAATCATCGGTTAACTGCTCCAGGCGTTCCTCCTCAAGATAAAACAAGTAGATGTCGCGTTGGGCCCGGTTATTCCCGACAAAGGCAATCCGTTTCCCGTCCGGGGACCAGGCGGTGCTATAGACTCCATCCAGGGGAAAATGATACCTTTGAATATCCCCGCTTTGTACATTGACGATGTTCAAAGCATCGGCTGCGCCGGACTTAGAGGTCAGCGCAAGGAAAGCGCCGTCGGGACTGAAGCTCATCCCGGGCCGCAGGAAGTGCAACTCTTCGAAGCGATTGCTGCGCCGGCCTTTAACCAGGGTCTTGCGGACAATCCGGTCGCTGATGGACATCAGGTAGATATTCTGATAGCCGTTGCGGTCGGAAATAAAAGCGGCCAGATCCCCCCGGGGGCTGATGGCGGGGCTGACATTCAGAAAATTGCGCAACCGGCGATGGTTGCTCAAGGGGCGGGCAAACTCATCCACCTCCTTCCGATGAGTCACTTCCGGCCAATAGTGTTTTTTCAGATAGAGTTGCCATTGCCGGTTCAGTTCGGCCATGCCAATTCCCAGCGTAGTGGTCAGGATTCGCCTAAAGCCTACATTTTTGCGCAGGTTGTGCAGCAGTTCGCCGATTTTTCTGCGGCCGTAGGTGTCGACAATATAGCGAAAAATGGAGGCGCCGCCGTGATAGGCCATTTGCCCCTGCAGGCGCCTGACAAAGGGCAAATAGTCGTTAACTACCGCATCGCGGGTGAACATATCCAGTTCGGTGCTCCATCCTTTTGACTCGAATTCGGCCAGTCCCTCTTCGAACCAGGCCGGCGTCCGGGATATTTCCCCCCGGATCAAGGCCTGCACACTGCCGCCATA
>JAJRYW010000127.1 GCA_024275555.1 Calditrichota bacterium
CCGGCTGCTGTTCCCATCACCCCAAACAATTGAAAATCCTGGAAAAGAAACCGCTTTGCATAAACCGATAAGTGGTAGCCCCGGCCCGGCTGAGTAAAAATCCAAAAATAATTCCGAAGATCAAAAAGATAAATTTATTCGAACCTTTTATATCGATACTCCCTGGTTAAAGAAGGAAATACGCTAACGTCTGCGCCATAACGACGCCGATAAAAAACCCGGCAGAGGCGATGATGCTGGGCGGGTTCAGCAGGGCCATTCCGGCAAGGGAATGCCCGCTGGGGCAGCCGCCTGCCAGCCGTGCGCCATAACCGATCATCACCGCCGCCAACGGCAAGCGCCAGGGCTTTCAGTCGCAGCGATTGTGGGAGCAGCGCATCATAAAATGATCCCGGGGACATGCCGGCAACCACCTCTCCCGGGGAGGCAACCAGCCGCCAGGAAGCCGCCGATGGGGATTCCCACAATAAACCAGAGACGCCAGTTGTCATCCCCATCCGGATTCCCGCTATAGAAGTAATTGGCTTTGCACACATACGAGCAAGCCTTCTTCCCCCTTAATCCCCCGAAATCGGGGGGAAGCCGGTCTCCCTCCCCGATTTCGGGGAGGGCCGGGGCGGGGAAATTTCACTTGATAACTGTCCGGCTACACAAATACCGTAAATCTTAAGCCTGCGGGATTACTTCTTTAACCACTTCTCCGCCGGCCAGATTCCAGGCTTCGATTCCCCCTTCCAGCACGACTACCTGGTATCCGTACTTTTGGAGCAATCCCGCGGCGCTGGCAGAGCGATTGTTGGTGCGGCAATGCACCAGGATTCGGCGATCCATGGGAATCTCGGACAGTCGCGTTAAAAGACGGGTATGGGCGATATTCTGCGCTCCCGGTAAATGCCCTTCGTCGAACTCATCCGCACGGCGGACATCCAAAATCCAGCTATTCCTTTGGGGAAGCTCGTTTTTGAACGTCTCAATATTGACGGCGCGGGTTTGTTCCAGCCGGCCGCCGCCGGAGGCATAACTATCCAGATCGGCAGGGGCGGCAAATCCAACCACCTCATCCAGGCCGATGCGGATCAGGTCGGTCACAGCTTCGGCAACTTGCTCTTCGGGAACAACCAGGTAAATTGGGGTATGAGCTTCTACGTATGACCCGGCAATGGTGGGAAAAGATTTATCCAGCGGGGTATGCAAAGCCCCCGGGAGATGGCCGGCTTTGAAGCCTTCCCAATCGCGGGTATCCAAAAGTGCAGCGCCTGCTTTTACCCGGGCCAGGAGATCCGCAACAGCTATCCGCCGGGGTTGAGGAAGCGCCCCAGAATAGCCGGCCCTTCTTTGTTCTCCTTTTTCATCCGGGCAAAATAGAGCGGCGGCTCCGGTTGACCATAAAGGATGAAGCGCACAAACCGTTCTTCATCGACAGCGGCATTTACCGCGGGGTTAAATCGTTTCTCGTATCCTACCGTGGATTGTGGTACGGCCCCCAGTGTTTTACCGCAGGCGCTGCCGGCCCCATGACCGGGCCACAATTGTAAAAAATCCGGCAATTTTTGGAATTCCAGCAGCGATTGGCGGAGTACTCTTGCCGAGGTTTCCTTGACGCCGGCAACGCCGGCAGCGGTCTCCAGTAAATCCGGGCGACCCACATCGCCGACAAAGACAAAATCGCCGCTGGCAATCCCCATCGGCTCACTGGCGCCGCCGCCTTTGTCGGTGATCAGGAAGCAGATGTGTTCCGGGGTGTGGCCCGGGGTATGGATTACTTCGATCTCTATATTGCCAACACGGAATATATCCCCATCGAGCACAAGCAGATGATCGTAGCTACCCCCGCCTGTTTTTTTATCCTGCCAGAGATATTTCCAGTCGGCATCCCCCTCATCGGACAAATAAACCGTTGCGCCGGTTTTCTCGGCCAATTCCCGGGCGCCGGAAAGAAAGTCAGCGTGAATATGGGTCTCCGCGACCGCTGTAATTTCCAGTCCCTCCTTCACACAGGCCTGGATATAGCGATCCACATCGCGCTGCGGATCAATTATCAGCGCTTCCCCGACCGCCTGACAGCCGATTATATATGACGCCTGCGCTAATTTATCGTCGTATAACATCCGAAAAAACATAGAGCAGCCTCCTGAATTTTATGCTCATTCATCATAAAAAATAGAACGCCAAAAAAATAAGACGCCTGCCGGATTAACGGAAGAAATGCAGATGGAAGTGATGTAATGCCGGAGTTGGCGTTTGTATGCCTGTGTGAGCATATCTATATACATCGATTTTTTCTTCTTGAAATAAGGAGTTAAAAATCAGTAGATTAAAAGGTTTTTGAATTGGTTATTGATAATATCGCAAACAGAAGTAATCAACTTGATTGGAATATATGTTTAACAATTCGGATACGCAACTTTTTTTTGGCCGGTTAGAATACGGGTCGGCGAGATGCCTTCAACAGCGCTGTTTTACACTCGCCTCCGCCGGCCAGGATAACACTTGACTATATTGTAGCTTCAGAATATATTGATACAGGATCGTTATGATGCAACGATAATAATTCAACCATACATTTTAGACATTCAGGAAGTTATCATGGGCAAAGAAGTGATCCCCGAACCAATGCTCGAACGCGTGGCACAGCGGTTTAAACTATTGAGCGAACCCATCCGTCTGCAAATTATTAATCAACTGATGGTTGAAGGCGAAATGTCGGTGATGAAGTTGGTGGATGCCATTGGCCAGAAACAAGCGAACGTCAGCAAGCACCTTAACCTGCTGGCAAGGGAAGGTTTGCTGGCCCGGCGCAAGGACGGCCTGCAGGTATTTTACCGCATCGAAGACCCCAGCTTGCATGGCTTGTGTATGCTGGTGTGCGGACGCATCCGGGAGGAAGCAGTAGAAAATTTAAAAGGAATTGAAGCCTCTGCCCCGGCAGAGAAATAACCCGCTGTTTCCATGGATTTCGATTCCCGGTAATCCCCTTTTAATAATTGCCGCAAAGCTGCATCTATCTGCACAATGGGAATAATAATGTCAGAATATTCTTCCGGTTCCAGCGTTCCGCGCTGGAACCAACAGTAGGGGCTCCTGCCTCTATTGAGATAAGAAATCAAAACACTGGAGCGAGTAGAAAATCCGCCATGTCCCCCAAGATTTTAAATTTGTGGATATTCCCTGCGGATAATTTCTTTATGTGAATTATAACTTACCGTTCGCTCATTTTGGGGGCTGTTTTCGAAATTCCAGGTGATTTCCTATTCGAAAGTTCGCGTTTGGGGAAAAATTCACGCTTGGCCACAGTTGCATACACAGAACGTTTGCCTTTGCCTGGGAATCAATCGAGGACTCTCCAACTGGTAAGTTTCCGGGTGATAGCCGGAAAACAAAAAGATGGGCGCATGACAAATTGCATGTTTTAGACATTCTTTAAAAACCGTTGAAACGGTTAAACAATCGCTGCAAGATGTCATTAACACCGGGCTTAAGCCC
>JAJRYW010000128.1 GCA_024275555.1 Calditrichota bacterium
AGGCAGATGTAATGCACGGTATGCGGCTAATGAGCCACAACGGGGAAACCCTGTAACAGAAGTAGGCCGAAACCTAAACACTACATCTCCTTTTCTACTCTACTGGCTATAAAAAAGTGCACGGTAGCAAGAAGGACTATAAAAACATTTAGTTAGACAAAGCTTTATATTTAATCGTTTCTCGGAGTTCTCTACAACTCAACAGTAAAAAACCGGTAAGGGTGTAACATCATAACCATGCCGGCAATTTTTCCCGGTAACGGTGATCATCTGAGGATCTGTCAGCCCGGAAAAATTTTCATCAAATGTGAAGTACCTTCGTGATCCCCATTTGCCCTTTTTAATAATGTGCGAACATTGCCCCCAAAGTGCCTGTCCAATCAATATTTATGAGATGGTTTTACTTTGATGCTTCTTAAACAAGACCCCCATTTTTTGATCAAAAATCTCTACGCATGTTTCCTCTGTAAGAATCCCCGGCTCAACCCAATGGGCATAAACCGCTACATTTCCTTAAAGAAGTTCAATCCAATAGGGTGGGGCGATTTACCTTCATCTGCTGGTTACATTTCCCGTCAAAAAAGATTGATTGTTGAAGGTCTTTAAAGGTTACGGGAGATTTATTATGTATAATAACGTTATTTGCCGGGTAGGCTTTTTAATCGCTGCTCTGATTTGCATTATAAGCATCGATGCCCTGTATCAATTTTGTGTGACTTTTGTTGAAAAAAACATGTGATCCGAAATAGAGACCCAGGCTTGCAAAAACGGCCGGGTGAAATTCGGTAGAATAATCGGTTTTTTTTAACCGTTCATTGAATCTTCCCTTGAGCGGGATGGTGTTGACTAATCCGTACAACAGGCTGTACTACCAGTGATCGGCAACGTTTTCCCCAAAAAAGAATAGCTCAGGCTGTCAGTTAATTGCATGGATTGTCTGAATCCTATTGCCGTATCAAGGAATTTAATCGAGCCGACTAATTTCTTCCCATCTTTCAAAACGATATAATCCGGCGCCTGCACCTGGGGAAAAACGGTACTGCCGGTAAGAATCAAAGCGAACAGGATCGGGAGTAGTTTCTTTTTAGATATCGACATGATCTTTATTTCTCCGGGTTATTCTTCACGAAACCACACCTTACTCCAACAGGTCTTCTTCAGGACTGGTTTAACAGGTTCATCGCATATTCCAACTGGCGGTCTGTCCCGGCGTTGATCTCCTGCTCCGTTTGGGGGATGTACACGTCCGGGGCCAGACCGTTCCATTCAATGTATTCTCCGTTGTAGTTTAATTGCGCTTTGGTGGGAATATGAATTATAAATCCCCCGGCAATTCGAAAATCCTCCGGAGCGCCGCTGCCGCCCGCGGTGGTGTCGCCGATGGTGGTTACCCGGGGCAATTCTCTCATCACGTTTATAAATCCTTCCGCAGCGCTGAAACAGACCCCGTTCTGCAGGAGCGCCAGCGGCCGAAGGTAGCGCCTCTTCGGGTTGGGAGGTATCGGGTGTCGGGGCAAAGGATTTCCCTGGGAATCGATCCACAACGGGCCTTCAATAGGCTGGTCAAGGAAAACGCTCACGATGTAATTAGCGACCAGATCGGAACCTCCGCCGTTATGACGCACATCCAGGATGATCCCCCGGGTGTCTTTTAAGCGGGAGATAATATTTGTAAACTCAACATACCAATTGGTCTGGTCATTGATGAAAGTGGAAATATAGATGTAGCCGATATTTCCGGGGAGAATCCCATAAAAGAATCTGCTATTTCCGGCAGAAGCTAATTCCGTGGGAAAATACTGCTGCACTGTCAGGAGGCTAAATGCCTTGCGATCCTTGATGGCCCTGGGCGGGGTAAACGGTTTAATGAGTTTGCCGCCCCGGGTGTAAAACCAGGCGTGGCCATCCTTCAACTCACCCAGCAGATCGTGCAGCAGCGCCAGAACCTGGTCTCCCCGGGCGCTTTGTGCTCGGGCGGAGTACCTTTGCCGCACCGTGTTCCAATCAATTCTTTTAAAAGCAAAATAAGGATAGTTCTCCCCGGCTGCCTGCCAGGCGTCATTGAAAATCACAATCGGGGATTCGCCTTCAATTTCCGGATCAAAAAGATAACTGCATCGCCAGAGGAACAGGCTTAAGGCAACTAATCCGATGATCGTTTTCTTCAAAACCGTATCCCCGCCTTAACGGTGAAGATGTCTGCCAGGGAGCGGTAATAGTCCCAGGCGGTTGTACGCTTCCAATCAAATGAATAGCTGAAGCCGAGCGCCAGGCTTCGCGTCGCCGTCCACTCCATGCTCAATCGCAAAAAGACATCCGCAGCGGAAAAACCGCTTAATAGTCTGAGGTTGGATGCCTTTTCTTCTCCCGGAATGGATTCGGTGGTTTTGCCGGTGAATGACAGGACCGCGACCCTGAAGTCGCTGCTAAAATTCAGGGATGATATGATTCTGAAAGCGGCGCGGCCCGACAAATTAAGCGAGGCCATTCCCAGCGCAGAGGACTCCAGCGGCGTTTGAGCAATCATCTGCTCGCGGTTGTGGTAGAATAACAGCAGCGAGGGGCCCAGGTAAATAGCGCCCTTCCTGGATAACAGACGAATCGGGGCGGTCCTGAACAGCCAGTCGGTTGAAAGCGTGAAGTTCTGAACCTCGGCGACGACATTGTAATTTCTTATCCGGTTGCCCCGGGCGTAGCTAAACCCCAGCCGGAATTGCCGGGATTCGCTGCCGGTTGTCCAGTTGATTGCCCAGCCGGATAAATTGCCGCTGTATTGTCGCCCGGAAATAATTTCATCAATCAGGGCGTAATGGCCAAACAGGAAGGAAATATCCAGGCTCTTTTGTCCGGCCTGCGTCTCAACCGGCTGGGGGAAGACTTCCGGGGAGAAAGTCACACAAAGGAAGATGATGCAGAAAACCCGCATGGCCGAGATCATACCATGTTTACCTGGCTATAATTCGAGATTACCGGCGAAAGCCTATTCGATTACATCATTGTATCAATTTACCGGCTTGGGGATGAAAAATACAAGCGTCAAGGAAATAAAATTGCCGCAGGCTTTTCTGCTAAGTGGGTTTGCTGAATTCTTTGACAGGATTCACCGGATAAACCGGATAAAAATTTCCTCCTCGCGACTAAACTCTGTTTGGTCGCGCTTGAAGTGCAAGAAACGTCTCCTCCTGCCAGTGCTCCGCGCTGGCAGGTTTCTTGGAGGCTCTGCCTCAAATGTATTCACCTCGCGCCCAAACTCTGTTTGGTCGCGCTTGAGTGCAGGAAACTCCTCCCCTTTTAATTTATGCTCCACATAGTTTGCTGGCTTCTTGAAACCGGAATTGCAAGAGCTATTGCGTTCCAAATCCGGAGATTTGGAACGAGGGAATTGTTTGTTTTGGAATGCATCAACTGCCTGCCCCGCTCCAACGGAGCCACGTTGTGGTTGGGGCGTTGATGCAGCATCGACACAGTCGATGCATTCCCAAGGGGGATCATGCTAGCGAAAAGAACTACCGGCCTGAAACACTAGATCAAGAGAACACGGATTTGATTTCCTACAATCAGCGTTCCAAAAATAATCAGGAACCAGCATATATATTTCGCTTTCTTCCCCTGAATAATATTCCCTGCAACAACGATGCTCTCTTTTTGTAAACCCTTAATACCTAAGAAAACAATATATAATCCTCCCAATAAAGACACTAAAAACAAGAAAGTATCCATTAAACACTCCTCTTAAATTTTCCATGTTTCCGCCGGCAAAGCAGTGAGCTTCCAACTGTATTCTCCTCCTGCCAGTGCTCTGCGCCGGTGGGTCTGGCTGAGGCTCTGCCTCAAATATGTGTCAACCGCGGATCAGCGCCTCGATATCTTCCCGGTGCTCCAGCATCATCCGCTCCCATTCCATCTTGAGCCAGGGGGAATACTGCTCGGGGTTTTTGGCCAGTTCGCGGGTCAGCTCGTTGATTGAAACAAACTTCCAGTCGGCAATCTCGTTGGGGTTCACCGTTACCGGGCCGTTGCTTTTGCCGATGTATACCGCGCAGATTTCCCGTTCGGCCAGCCCCGGGTTGTATTGCGCATGGTATTGAAAGGTAAACAGGTGTTTTAAATCCGTGCTGAGGCCCAGTTCTTCCGCCAGGCGGCGTTGCACGGCATTCTCCAGCTCTTCTCCCTTGCGGGGATGGCTGCAGCAACTGTTCGACCAGATCAGCGGCCACAGCTGTTTTTGCTTGCTTCTTTGCTGGAGGAGTGTTTCTCCCTTATCATTGAAGATAAAAATGGAGAAGGCGCGGTGGAGGAGCCCCTGGCCTTCATGGCAGGTCAGCTTATCCTCGTAGCCGATCACTTCATCGTTTTCGTTTACCAGGATCAGCATTTCGTCGTCAAAGGAAACTTGCTGGTCATTCGCACTCATGTCTTACTCCTCAACATTCGTTGCTGGTCATTAATGTCAATCAGAAGTTGAACTTAATTTGACGCAGAAAACCGCTGATATCGGCAGATTTCCGTTGAAAAAATTTTGGTAGACCTGAACACCCGACGGTTGTAAAAGCACTCCCGATTATTTCTCCTTTCCATAGAATCGGGAAGGATTTGGGAGTTGACCGGATCGATCCTTTCTTTACAACAATTTTCAGCGTTACTCAGTCTCATTCAGCGTTGCTCAGCGTCAAATGTTTAACTCGTGATTCACATGATTAGCCGATTTCCACGGCCATGGCCCGGTAGCCTGCTTTCTGCATGGCCTGCACCACCTCCTGAGAGCGATCCGGGCACAGGGCGATCATGGCGCCGCCGCCCCCGCCGCCGGTAAGTTTTGCCCCGATGGCCCCGGCGTTGCGGGCAATTTGAATCAACTCCTCCAACTCCCAACTGGACACCTGCAGGGCGTTCAGCAAGCCCTGGTTGATATTCATCAAGTCGCCCAGCTTCTCCAAATCGTAATGTTTGATGGCCTTGAGCGCCTGCAGGGTCAGGCCGTTCATCTCCGTGAAAATCCGGTCATACATGGGCTTGTTCTTCTCCCAGGCGCTGCGCACCTTGGAGACCATCTTTACGGTCAGGCTTTCCACCCCGCTGATGCCGATCACCAGCGGAATGGGTTTCGGCACTTCCACCGGTTTGATCAGCGGCGGATTCCCCTTGCGGTAGAGGATGAACTGCCCATAGGTGGCCATAGTGTTGTCAATCCCGGAAGGGGTGCCGTGTACAATCTGTTCCGAGCGGTAGGCCAGGTCGTTGATGGTCTCGTCGCTTAAATCCAGTTGGTAGTGTTCCGACAGCGCCCGGATAATGGCCACCGCCAGCGCCGCCGATCCGCCCAGGCCCATTGCCCGGGGGATGTGCGGAAAGATTTCGATGCGCATATCCCGGTCTTCCAGGTTCAGCTCCTTCAGAATTAAATCCAGGGAGCGGTAGATGGAATACTTGTAATTGCCCTGCTTCTGAAGCCGCTCCTCCACGCCCCAGCGGGGAATAACCAGGTGCACGCCTTCTTCCTCATCGACCACCCGGGCCTGGATAGCAATGGGAATGGGCGCGGCAATAACATGGCTGCCATACACCGCGGCGTGTTCTCCGAAGAGGATCACCTTTCCGCAGCCGGTCGGCAGCGCTTCCTTGGCAACCTGGGCTTCTTTTTCGCCGGGGATGCTCACTTTTGCCTCTTTCAGTTGCTGAACAATTTCTTCTGCTTTCCAGACCTTAATTTCCCCACTTTGGATAAGCTGATCAACTACTTCGTCAAAAATATGGGGATCAGCGCCGGCGGCCTGGGCTACGGTGCGGGCGTGCAGGGTCATGTGCCCCTGCTGGATGCCTTCCGTGGAGAGGGCGCGGATAGCGGAAAAATTTTGCGCCAGCCCCACCGCCCCCATCACCTCGGCCAATTCCACCGCGCTGGAAACATTCACAATACGGTGCAGAATCCCCACAATACTGTTGGATTGCAGCGGCCCGCCCACAATGCCCACCTTGATGGGAATTTTAATCTTGCCCACCAAATCGCCGTTCTCGTTCTTCTCCCAGCGGGTGAGCGCGGTATAGTGACTGCCCCGGGCGGCGTAAGCGTGGGCCGCCGCTTCAATGGCCCGCCAGTCGTTGCCGGTGGCGATGGCGACCGCATCGATGCCGTTCATAATCCCCTTGTTATGGGTGGTGGCCCGATAGGGATCAGCCAGGGCAAATTCGTTGGCTAAAATAATTCCGTCGCGCACCTCTTCCCCGGAGTAACCCTTGCCGGCCAGGAGCGAGATGGGGATGGTGCAGGTCGTTTTTACCAGGGCGCGATCGGTTAAATTGGATAAAATCCGCAGGAAGACCCGCCCATGCGTGATTTTCTCGACCAGCGAGGCCACCCCTTCGCACATGCTGTTGACCAGGTTGGCCCCCATTGCGTCGCGGGTGTCCACTAAGAGATGCACAATCAACATATCCCCGCGGTGGGACGAGGAGGGGTGAATGACCACCTCGACGTCTTTGGCGCCGCCGCCCCGGGCCACCATGTTGGGGTGCAGGCTGTTGGCCAGGTTGATGATCTCCTCTTTGTTTTGCAGCAGGGCTTTCTTGGCGTGGGAGGGATGTTCCACATCAACCACCTGGATCTGGCCGATCAGAATCGGGTCGGCGCCTTTGCTGATAAACCCGCCGGCCTGGCGAATTAGTTTGGCGGCGGAACTGACCGCGGCAATGATCGAGGGCTCCTCCACGGCCATAGGCACGATGTAATCTTTCCCGTTGATCAAAAAATTTAACCCCAGCCCCACCGGCAGGGAAAAGACCCCGATGACGTTTTCCACCATCTTGTCGGCCTCTTCCGGGGAGAGCAGGCTGCGGCCGTTGCCCAGGGTGCGGAAATCTTCCGGGGAAAGTATGCCGCGCTCCTGCAGAATTTCCAATCGCTCCGGAACGGAGAATTTATAAAAATTGGGAATACGGGAACGATCCATTTTAAACTACCTCGTTTTCTGTGATTTTTAGTCCTTGCCCGGTAATCTCTACCGCGAGCGGGTAAAATCCGGCTTTCTGCCAGGCCTTTTGCAATGCCGTCAGCGCCCGGGGGTCATCCGAAAAAGCGATCCCGACATCACCGCCCCCGGCGCCGGAGGGCTTATAGGCCGCCCCGAATTTGTTTGCCAGGGCGGCTAATTCCCGGTGCGGCCGGGAAACAATCTCCACGCCGGCGGCCTGTCCAAGCATCTCCATGTGGGCGTGATAAGCCCGCACCGCATCGCAAAAAGCGCCGGTATCCCCGCGATTCAGCGCCTCGATACCGGCGGCGCTCAGACAACTCATTTCCTCCAGCAGTTGCGCATACTGCGCCGGTTTGTTCGCCCGAAGCCCCTGCACTGCCTCAACCAACGCCGTGGTGGAGGCTGATGTTCCGCTCCAGACCACCGTCATATGTAATTGTTGCGGCAGGCGCAGCGGCTGCACCTGCGGTTCAGGCCGGTCGTTGCGCTTTTGGAAACGAAGTATCCCGCCGTAGATGGCGGCCGCCACATCGGCGCCGCTGCCGGCTCCCCCCTGCACCTGTTTGTGCACCCGGAAGGCTTCCGGAAACAGGGCGTCGCTGGAATCTGCCTCAGCGCCCATCAAGCGATGAAGCAAGCCCGTGAGGGCGCTTACCAACGCCGCGCTGGAGCCGAATCCGAATTTCCGCCGGAGCGCCGGATCATAAAAATCCGTAGTGTCCAGCGAGAAGGCGCCCAACGGCAGTTGCGGCGATCCCCCCGGCCGGGTGTGCAGGACGGCTTCCATTGCCCCGCTAAAAAAACGTAAAGCCTCGCGATCCGCTGCACTTACATCATTAGAAAAAATCACCCGGAAATCGTCGCTGATGGTGAAACGCACTGAATCTTTCGACAACACACTTGCCGAAACCCGGTAGAAGGGCTGACCGTGCTCCCGAAATTCGCATCCGGCAAAACGGTTCACCGCGGCGACGACAGCCGGAGCGCCTTCTAATACGGCGTATTCACCCAGCAGAATCATTTTTCCCGGTGCGGTTGCGCGGAGTTTCATGGCTCTTCCGGGGTTGTCGATTGATCGTCAATTAAGCGGGCGCCTTCGCCCAACCCGGTGCTGATTACCCGCTCCACACCGGGAAGAGCGCTGATCAGCGCTTCAATCTCCGGGGTATGTTTCGGCAGGGTTAATACTTTCACCTGCGGCCCGGCGTCGATGGTAAAATAGGCCGGGATGCCGCTATAGTGCAGTTCCCGCACCGCCTGCATCACCGCGATTGTGGCGGGATTCCAGTAGATCAGCCCCGGCCGGGCCGAGAAGGCCAGGCCGTGCATCTTCAGACAACTGTATTCGGCCAATTCCCCGATTTTGGCAAAATCCCGCTGCGCCAGCGCCCGGCGCATCTCCGCTAAATCGGCCGGGCCGGTTTCGATCCAGGCCCGGTAATAGGGAGAGGTTCGGGCGGTGCGCTCCATGCCTTCGGTGGAGCCGATTTTTTTCTGTTGCCGGGTGGTAATGGCAATCAGCATAGAGATATCCAAATGTTCTGGCGGGAAGAGCGGTATGGCCACAGCGTCGCGGCCGTCGGGATGAGCGCCGAGTTTCATCTCTACAAATCCGCCGTAGAGGGAGCGGGGGGCAGAGCCGGAACCCAGCCGGGCCAGCTCCGAGAGCTTTTCCGGCGGCAATTCTAATCCGGCCGCAGCGGTTGCCGCCAGGGTCAATGCGGCAAATCCCGAGGCAGAGGAGGCCAGCCCCGCGCCGGTGGGAAAATTATTCCGGGAGACCACCCGGGCCGGGTGGGAGAAATTCGCCCATGCACGTATCCGGTCTAAAAACCGGCTTACCCGGGCCCGCTGGGATTCCGGCGCTGCTTCCCCGTCTAAGCGGAGCTGATCGGCCTTGAACTCCGGAGAAAACTCTACCGAGGTGCGGGTCAGCAAATCCCGCAGGGTGATCGAGATCGAACCAACCGCGGGCAGGTTGCGCGGAATATCCCGCTTCCCCCAGTACTTAATCAAGGCAATGTTGGCCGGCGCGACGGCAGTTGCTTTCATTTGAATAAAACATTTCTATGTTCTACAAACAGAATTAATGCCTTTCACAAGTGGGCCTTAATTTGACGCAGAACTCCGCTGAGAAGATTTTACTTTCCTGAAGCATTGATGGTTATAATATCTTTCCAAATTTTCTTCTTTTTCTCTTACAAATGGCTGTTTTGCAAAGGTAAGCGATCCAACGGTTCACCTTCATAAAACAATTTTCAGCGTTTTTCTGTTTTTCTCAGCGTTTCTCAGCGTCAAGTTTTGAACTTGTGATTCGCATAGTTAATCAATTTTTAGCTCAGACTCTCTTCATTGGTTTAAACCAACTCGATTTGGGCCTCGTTTGCCGGGACAAATTCTCCGATGATCGTTGCCGCGTCCACCCCGGCGCTATGTAGTTTACGCACCAGGGCGTCGGCGCGATCCCGGGGGACGGCCATCAGCAGTCCTCCGGAGGTTTGCGGATCGTGGAGCACATTGACCAGCGTATCGTTAATCCCGCTGTGGATATGCTCCCGCGCGGCTAAAAACTTGCGGTTTTCTTTCAGTCCCCCGGCCATGTTGCCGGCTTCGGCCAGTTTAAGCGCCTCCGGCAAAAGGGGCGTCTCATTGCAAAAAACCCGGGCGGTCAGCCCGCTGCCCCCGGCCATCTCGGCAAGGTGCCCCAGCAATCCAAAGCCGGTTACGTCGGTGCAGGCGGATACGTTAAATTCCTGCATAATTTCCGAGGCGGTTTTATTCAGTTCTTTCATCACCGCAGTGACCAATTGCAGCAGGTCGCCGGAAAGCTTTTCGTTCTTCAGGGCCGTGGTTAATATCCCCGTGCCGATGGGTTTGGTGAGCACCAGAACATCCCCGGCCTGACCGGTATTGTTGCGAATGATCCGCGAGGGATGCACCATTCCGGTGACCGCCATGCCGAATTTCAGTTCGGGGTCTTTGACGGAGTGCCCGCCTAAAATGACCACCCCGGCTTCCTGCGATTTATCATACCCGCCTAAAATGATTTGCGCCACGGCGGCTTTATCCACCAGGTCGGCCGGGAACCCCAGGATGTTCAAGGCGGTTTTGGGGACGCCGCCCATGGCGTAAATGTCGCTTAGCGAATTGGCCGCGGCAATCTGCCCGTAATCGTAAGGATCGTCCACAATCGGGGTGAAGAAATCGGTAGTCTGGATCATAGCAACTTCTTCATTGAGCAGGAACACCCCGGCGTCGTCGCGGGTTTCCATGCCGACCAGCACACTGGGATTGGTCGATTCCGGCAATAGCGCTAATATCTCTCCAAGGTCTCCCGGACCTACTTTGGATGCTCAGCCGGCGCAGGAGACTAAGTGAGTCAGTTGGGTGATCCGTTTTTTGGTCATCAACACCTCGAATTTGTGAATGCTCAAAAGGTTCTCAATTTAAACCCGAAAGAGATTTCTTCCAATAAAAACCTTACGCGATTGGCAGAGGGCATTTTTCTCTCTCCCGCGTTGCCCACTTGTTGTCTTCTCGTTGTCTTCTCGTTGTCCTCTCGTTCCAGGCTCCTGCCTGGAACGCTATTTTTCTAAGAAGCTCTGCTTCTTTTTACTGGTTATCGGCCGACTTGCTTTTGTTTTGGCAATGTAAGCGGAGCTTAGCATTTCCCCTCTCGTTCCAGGCTCCTGCCTGGAACGCTATTTTTCTAAGAAGCTCTGCTTTTTCTTTTCACATGTTATTGCTGATTTGCTTTTGTTTTGGCAATGTAAGCGGAACTTAGCGTGAAAAGTGCGTTCCAAGCAGGAGCTTGGAACGAGGGAGTGGGGCGGAGCTTGGAACGAGTAGAGGTTGGAGCTTGGAAGGAGGGGAAGCAGTCTTTTTTTCTTTCAATTGAATTTTTGGCCGAACATCGTTTAATTTTGTAGGTCTTAATCGCTTTCGTGCACTTTGGTGCGAAAGCAGATATCTTGGTCAGAGTAGACAATCCCGTCCGGGAGTCGATGAAGACCCCGGAAGGGGTAAATGGGAACGATAGATGCTGAAATTACTGTACATCCACAATTTTGCCCTGGCCGAGCGGCTGGAAATCGAGTTCTATCCCGGCTTGAATATTTTAACCGGGGAAACCGGCGCGGGAAAGTCGATCCTGGTCGGCGCCATTGCCGCGGTGCTCGGTGAACGCGTCTACACGGAAGTGATTCGCTCCGGAGAAGATAAAGCCACCGTGGAGGCAACCTTCTCGGTCGCGGATCAACCCGAAGTCAGCCTGTTCCTGGAGCAAAAGGGACTTCCCGGCGGCGATGAACTGCTGGTGCGGCGGGAAATCTCCCTGAAAAGCAACTCGCGGGCGTTTATCAACGACACCCCGGTGACGGTGGCAACCCTGGCGGAACTGGGCGATTTGCTGATGGATATTCACGGCCAGCATGAGCACCAGAGTTTGCTGAAAAAAGAGACCCACCGCCGTTTTATCGATGAATACGGCCAATTGCAGGAGCTGCTGGAACGCACCGGCCGGCAATACCGGGAGGTGCGGGAAAAGGGGAAAATCATCCGCGACCTGGAACGCAAACAGCAGCAATTGGAAGAACAGCGGGAGTTGTACGAATTTCAGTATAAGGAGATTCAAAAAGCGGCGCTGCAGCCGGGAGAGGAAGAGGCCCTGGAGCAAGAACGGCGCTTGCTGAACAACACCGAAAAACTTTTTGCGCTCTCGGCGCGACTGACCGAGTTGTTCAATGACGCCGATCCCAATCTTCTGACCATGATGGGTGAAGCGGACCATGAATTGCGCGAGTTGGGGCAGTTTACCGAAGCGCTGCAAAAGCTTTACGAGGAGTTTACCGGGGCCCGGATTGTGCTGGAAGAGACCGCCCGGAGCGTGGAAGAATTTCGCAACCAATTGGAATTCGATCCC
>JAJRYW010000129.1 GCA_024275555.1 Calditrichota bacterium
ATGAGTTACTTCATCAAAATAAGCTTGCGCACTTTTTGGAACTCCCCCACCTGGAGTGAATAGAGATAAACACCGCCGGCTAAATGACGGGCGTCGAACAGCGCTGCATGGTAGCCGGCCGGCTGCTGCTGATCCACCAGCACGGCAACCCGCTGACCGAGCGTATTATAAACCGTAAGCCGGACATGGGAGGCCCGGTCTAATCCATAGCGAATATGAGTGACCGGATTAAACGGATTGGGGTAGTTTTGCTGTAGAACCGGCCCGGCCGGAATACGGTTTTCTCCACCGGCGATGACCGAAGGCGCTTCAAAGCTCAATTCCAGGAGCACCGGCAAATGGTCGGAGGCGTCGTGCAGCGCGTTGGCCACTTCCACACTGACAGCGGTATTGGGCTGCTGATTTATCGCCATGTTAAAATGGTTGCCGTCATTTCCGAACGATTGGTAAGAACCGGTCACATAGTCAATATGGCCGGGGGTAGAAACATTGCGGGAGATAAGAATCATGTCAAATCGATCATCCAGCCCCCCTCCTGCCCCGCCTCCCCCGCTGACTCGCGTTGATTGGGTGTGGATGTCCGAAAAAGCGGCATTGTTGTTCCAGTTCCCCGGTCTATCGATGGGATCGATAACATTTCCGGTTGCTCCCTGGGCAGTGTAGAGCAGCGCCTGGTAAGCCGGTTCGTTGGAATGGTAAATATTAAAATCGCCGGCCACCAGGAAGTTGGCCGAGGGCCTCAAACCGTCGGTAACCTGCCGCAACAGGATGACTTCCTGGAGTCGCCGTTGCTCGTTCGTAGTCCCCTGGGAGGCCTTCAAATGAACCGAAAAAACAGAAAAAGTATCATTGGTGGCAGTGTAGACCAGTTTGAAGCGGTTAATATCCCGCAGGGCCGTCAGTATTCGGGTGTTGCTGAGAAAATCAAACCGGTCGCTTTTGTAAAAGACCGCGTTGTCGGTGCCGGCGCCGTCGATATAGACGCCCGCGGCGTATTCATTGCCGGTATAGTTTAAGACATTGTTCAGAAAATTCGTAACGGCAGCCTGGGAGATGATTTCCTGAACCACCAATAAATCCGGGTTTATTTCATCCAGCACCGTTCGGAAATGACTGTCGCGCGTGGAATTGTTGTAATTCAGCAAATTATAGGTCATCACCTCGACAGTTTGCTGGGCAAAAACAATCGATGTCAGAAGCAGTAAATAAATAATTCGATACATCAGAACCCCTGTTTTAGTAAAAATCCCAAAGATATTAACAGTACGTCGTCACATCGGGAAATCAAACTGAGGATAAAAAAAGATTGTATTTCAATTGTCCCATAATTTTTCTCCCCCCTTTTCTCCACGGCCCGGCAAAAATTGTTCGGGCTCCCCGGTTCCCGCTTTTCCGAAAAATCACCTCCACTCTTTGAAATGTGCCGGAACTATGCTATCTTATTTTTGAGGAAGCCAAAACCCGGTTAACATCCACCATCAGAGCATTAATCCGCGAAGTTCAACCATCAATAGTGGTTCTACCATGAAAGTGATGCTCACCGCACTGTTTATTTGCGGCCTTTCCCTGGGCCTGTTTCGTTGTGATAAGTCAACCCCCAAATCCGGCTCTGCCGGGGCGGACAGCGTGACTCTGGCCGCAGTCTCCGGGGATAGCCTGCGCAAGCCGGTTTTTCGGGAAGTTACCGAACCGCAAGTGCAAATCGATTTAGATGAAATCCGCGCCCGGGGCCGCCTGACAGCGCTGACCGGCTATAGCGCCAACAGCTATTTTATCTACAAAGGCGAGCCGATGGGGTTTGAGTATGAACTTCTGCAACTGCTGGCCGATCACCTCCAGCTTCAACTGGATATCGTCATCGTGAAAAATCTGGACCAGATCTTCAGCATGCTTAATGAAGGCAAAGGCGACATTATCGCCTACAATATGACCATTACCAAGCAGCGTCGCAAGAAAGTCGCCTTTACCGACCACATTAGCCTGATCCGCCAGGTGCTGGTTCAGCGCCTCCCGGAAAACTGGCGCAAGATGAAACTCCATCAGATCGAAAAGAAACTGCTCCGTTCCCCGGTAGAACTGATTGGAAAAAAAGTATACGTGCGCAAAGGTTCTTCTTATTACGCCCGGTTGGTGAATCTGTCCGACGAAATCGGCGGAGATATTGATATTGTTGAAGTGCCCGGCGATGTTTCCACCGAAGAACTCATTGCCCGGGTGGCCCGGGGGGAAATTGACTCTACCGTGGCGGATGAGAATGTCGCCCTGGTGAACGCCGCTTACCTGCCAAATATCGATATCCGCACCCCGGCGAGTCTTCCCCAGCAATTGGCCTGGGCGGTGCGCAAAAACTCACCCAAACTGCGCGAGGCCATTAACCACTGGATCGCCGAAATCAAACAAGCCCCAACCTACAACATTCTCTACACTAAGTATTATCAAAACAAGCGTTTCTTTGCCCAACGGGTCAAATCGGAATTCTTTACCCTTACCGGGGACAAAATTTCACCGTATGACGACCTGATCAAAGAGAAGGCCCGGGAGATTCAATGGGACTGGCGATTGCTGGCTTCGCAAGTCTACCAGGAATCCCAATTTGATCCCAAGGCCAAATCCTGGGCCGGCGCCCAGGGGCTTTTACAGTTAATGCCCCGCACGGCCAAAGAGTTCGGCGCCAAACGGGTCACCGATCCGGTGCAGAACCTCTCCGCCGGGGCCCGCTACCTGGAATGGCTCTGGGAATACTGGAAGGATATCCCCGACTCACTGGAACGGATAAAGTTTGTGCTGGCCTCCTACAATGTCGGGCAGGGCCATGTGCAGGACGCCCGCCGCCTGGCCATCAAATACGATAAAGACCCGAACCGCTGGGAAGGGAATGTGGCTGAGTTTCTGCTGAAAAAAGCGCAAAAAGCCTACTTTAATGATGAAGTGGTTCAGTTCGGTTACTGCCGGGGAGAAGAACCCGTCGCTTATGTGGAGGAAATCTTCAACCGTTATCGCCATTACCGGAAGTTTGTCTCGCAATAGCTGTTCAAGATTGGAGATTAAAGAGGGTGATTACGGTGGTGTGGCCGGTTATTTTGCAAATCGAGAAGCTTCTTGACGTTTACTGCTTCCAGTGCTCTGCGCTGGAAGAAATCCGGGAGGCTCCCGCCTCCCGGGTAACATTCTTCTTCTCGTTGCAGGCTCCTGCCTGGAACGGTCATTTCTGCAAAGTTCCGCTTTCAGTTTGCTCTCTATTCGGGA
>JAJRYW010000130.1 GCA_024275555.1 Calditrichota bacterium
TAGAGCAGGCGGGATTACCTCCCGGGCAGATCGACCAGTTGATTTCCGGGGTAACCATCCGGCCGCTCAAAGTTGACGGAACCGGTGAAAGCGAGGAAGGCCTGGACGCGCAATGGGCGGTGGCTTTTATATTTCTGCTGATGGTTTACACCACGATTATTTTCTATGGTACCGCGGTGATGCGCGGCGTTCTGGAAGAAAAAACCTCGCGGATCATGGAAGTGCTGCTCTCCTCGGCCCGGCCAATCCAGTTGATGCTGGGCAAACTGTTCGGGGTGGGCAGCGTGGGGCTTTTTCAATACCTGCTCTGGGTGGGCCTGGCCCTGGTGGGCAGCAAAGTGCTGGACCTGACTCTGCCGATCGGAATGTCCTCTCTTAATCTGGAGCCGTCCCTGTTCTTGTATTTTGTGCTCTTTTTTCTGCTGGGCTATTTTCAGTTTTCGGCAATCTTAGCGGCGGTCGGGGCAATATGCTCCAGCCAGGAAGACGCCCAGGCGCTCTCGACCCCGATTATGTTCGTAATCATCATCCCCTTTCTGATCAGCATTTCCCTGGCCACTTCGGATGTCTCCGGAAGCACTGTCCAGTGGCTCTCGCTGTTGCCCTTTTTTGCCCCGATGCTGATGTTTCTGCGCATCATCCTGGGCAACCCGGCTCTGTGGGAAATATTCGCCGCCGTGGTAATCAACATCGCTGCGATTATAGCGCTCTCCTACCTGGCCGCCCGCATCTACCGGATCGGGGTGCTGATGTACGGAAAACGCCCCGGTTTTGCGGAGATTGCCCGCTGGATTGGACGGAGTTAGGTTTGGAATGCATCGACTGCGTCGATGCGGCGTTGACGACCCAACAAAGCCACGTTTGCCAATGCCAACCCCAGCGGAGCCCCGTTGGAGCGGCGCCACGTTGTGAGTGGCCAGGATATCGAGGCTGCGCTGCACTCTCCGGAACCATTTTGCTACCAACAAAATCACTTGTTCCGGGGAGAAGAAAATGAATATTTTCTCCCATGAGATTTCATATGTTCAATTCCAGGCTTATCCTCCTACTCATAACAGCGCTGTTGCTAAGCGCTTCAGCCCAGGATGCTTTCGGCATCTACCTTGGGGGAACCGCCCCAAAATCGCAAACCGAGGCGAGTAGAGTTTTTTCCACCGACATTTGGTATGGGGTAAACATAGGAGTAAAATCAGATTTTAAACTGAAAAAATCGTTCCTCTTCTCTCCACGATTTGAGGTAAACCATTACTTTGTGCATTCAAATATCCCCATCATTCATCCGGATGGAACTTTTTTAATAACCGCGGATGCTGCAAATATCTACAGCTTCAATTTATCATTTACCTACAAATCACTATCTGCAAACGTCAGTCCTATATTTAGTTCAGGAATCAGCTTTAGTATAGAGAGCACCGGGCGGGTATATACGCACATTCGAGGTCCCAATAACAGAGAACAGCTTATTGTTACCGATTTTTCAGCAAGGAAATATTTCGCCCACACAATTGAAACCGGATTACTGGTGAGACTTCGTAAACATACTGCTTTCGAACTTACCTATCTTTACCTTTCCAATTACAGGGATCGCAAATTTGACAATGTAAACATTGGAATCGTTTTCATAAGATAAATATTGGGGACAATACTGCAGCAAACTGTCGAAGACTGACTGCGGTTGCCAAATTCAATTGTCCGCAACGGAAAACTCGCTCATCCTATTTAGTGTCTGGCCGAATAGTCACTAAGTATCTGTTTATAATCGGTTGAAAAGTAATAAATTCCCACGAATGTTTAACATAAATATTGAACTTACGCAAGATAATTCACGAAAAGAGGTAA
>JAJRYW010000131.1 GCA_024275555.1 Calditrichota bacterium
GGATTGACTTCCCTGGAAAGCATCGACGAGTTTATTGCCGTAAATTACCGCAACTACCGGCTCTATCGACAATTGTTTGCAGGTACACCGGGCCTGCGGCTGCTGGAATACGATCAGGACGAACAATCCAACTATCAATACATCGTCGCGGAAATCGACGAGCAGGCCGCCGGGCTGAGCCGGGACCAACTGGCGGCAATCCTGAAGAAAGAGAACATCCTGGCCCGGCGCTATTTTTACCCGGGCTGCCACCGCATGGAGCCCTATCGCTCCTATTTTCCGCACAGCGGATTATTGCTGCCGGAAACGGAACGCGCCGTGGAACGCGTTATCTCGCTGCCCACCGGCGTCGCGGTCGGCTGTGATGATATTGAACGGGCGGCCGCGCTGGTGCGCTTTGTGATTAAACATGCGGATGAAATCTGCGCCCGCACGAGTGTGACTCAACGTTCCGGGGGAAGAAAAAAGAAAATACAGGTGGTCCATTAACAGGGGACTGAGGATGAAGATAAAAAAACTCCAGGCCGGAAACAAAGACAGGCGGCGAAATACCGGCAGATTATGAGGCGCCGCAACCACCGATTGGGAAACAACGGGGAGAACTGAACGAGCGCTGACGCCGGAAATACCTGGGAATGATCCGGATTCGGCGCCGGGCGAAAAAATGAAGAGGTTATCATGAAAGAACAGCAGGGAAAGGCAAATAAACGGGTTTATTTGAATATCGGATGCGGAGAAAAGAAAATTCCGGGTTTCGTCAATATTGATCTGGAACCGGGCGCGGATATTCAACTGGATGTGCGGGGAGGACTGCCGTTCCCGGACAGCAGCGTCGATGGGGTGTTTAGCGAGCATTTTATCGAGCATATCAGCCAGGCGGAAGGGGTTAATTTTTTCCGGGAATGCCGCCGGGTTTTAAAACCCGGCGGGCGGGTGCGCATTGCCACCCCGGACCTGGAGTACATCATAAAAAGATATCTCCGGGAAGACTGGAAATCCGGCAGCGAGATGTTCAATCACGGCATGGACTACGTGCAAAACACCTGCGAACAACTGAATTTAGTGATGCGCTCCTGGGGACATCAATGGCTGTATAGTGAGGAAGAATTGGTGCGGGTTGCTTCCGTTGCCGGGCTGAAACCGCTGCAAAGATGTGCCTTTGGCGAAAGTGAATGGGCTGCGTTCAGCGGCCTGGAGTACCGGGAAGGGTCCCGGCTGATCTATGAATTTGCCAAACTGCGCCCCGAGGTGCGGGATGATCAGCCCCTGGTAAGCATCCTGATTGCCAGCTACAAACCCCGCTTTTTCCGGGAAGCGCTGGAAAGCGCCTTGAACCAGACCTACCGGAATCTGGAGATTCTGATCTGCGACGACTGTCCCGACGATGCCATTGAAAAGATCGCGGCGGAGTACCAGGCCGGGGACAAACGGATTGTTTACCATCGCAACGATCCTCCCCTGGGCGGGCGGAAAAATTATCTGAAATGCTTTGAGCTGGCCAGCGGCGAGTACATTAAATTTCTGAACGATGATGATCTGCTGGCGCCGCAGTGCGTGGAGCAGATGGTCGACTGCCTGAACAAGTATCCCGAGGTGACCCTGGTTACTTCCCGACGGCAACTGATCGACCAGCATGGCAATCCCCTGCCGGATACCCGCTACACCGCCCCGCCGACGCCGCACAGCTCGATCATCGATGGCCTGAGCCTGGGCAATTTTGTGATGAAAAACCAGTTGAACGTGATCGGCGAGCCCTCCACGGTGATGTTTCGCAAAGAGGATTTGTGGGGAATCGAGCCGAATATTTTCAGCATTGGCGGCCGCCCGGCGTTGGCAAACGGAGACCTGACCATGTGGATGAACCTGCTCAGCCGCGGAAAGGCCATTTATCTGGCGGAAATACTCAGTTCCTTCCGCCAGCATGATCAGCAGGTTCAGCAGCAAAAATCGTTTACGGAGCGGGCCTTAAAAGCCTGGGACCAACTGCGCTTTGACGCCGGCCGGATGGGATTCCTGAGCGAGCTTTATCCGGCGAAAGAATCGGTGGTTCCTCTGAAACAGCCGGAGACATCAATACAGCCGGCGCCGCGGCAGGAAAGGCCGGCAAAGCGCCCTGCCGGGAGCCAGGTGCGGGTTTCCATTATCATTCCGGTTTTCAATAAGGTGGAGTTTACCGAGCAGTGCCTGCAATATCTTTATCAAAACACCTCTGCGGAGATCGGCTTTGAAGTAATTGTGGTTGACAACGCTTCCCGCGACGGAACGGCGGCGTTTCTGCGCCAGGCGCGGGGCCAATACGCCAACCTGCGGGTAATCACAAATAAAAAGAACCGAGGTTTTTCCGGGGCCTGCAACCAGGGCGCCCGCAAAGCAAAAGGCGCCTATCTTTTATTTCTGAATAACGACACCGAACCCAAACCGCACTGGCTGGAGCCGCTGCTGGAAGTGCTCGACCTGGACGCCCGGGTTGCCGCAGTGGGCAGCAAATTGCTCTTCCCCGACGGAACCATTCAACATGCCGGGGTGGTGGTGGTGGAAGACCACCAGATAAATGATCCGGTGGCCCCGCGGCATATCCATTACCGGCGGGCGGCGGATTCCCCCAAAGTGAATGAACTGCGAACTTACAAGGTGCTGACTGCGGCCTGTCTGCTGGTGCGGAAATCGGTCTTTAACGAGGTTGACGGTTTTGACGAAGGCTACTGGAACGGCTACGAGGATGTGGATTTATGCTTCAAAATCCATACGCGGGGATGGAAGCTGGTCTATCAGCCCCGAAGCGTGCTGATCCACTATGAGAAGCAAAGCGGGGCGGAGCGCTTCCGCAAGGCCAATGATAACATCAAGCGGCTGCATCAACTCTGGCAGGGCAAAATTATTCCGGATTACATTCTCCGGGCCGACGGATCGGTGCAGGAGACCGAAGACAACCAGATTAAATTGTACCAACTGCCCCGGCCTTCCACGGCCCCGGCGGTTCCTTCCGCGGTAAAAGTTCCCGCGGTCAAGCCCTTTGTCTCGATCATCATCCTGACTTTCAATCAACTGCCCCTTACCAAGGAGTGCCTCGACAGTATCGCTCGATACACCCGCGGGATTGATTATGAGGTGATCGTGGTCGACAATGGTTCAAAAGACAAAACCCCCGCTTACCTAAAGCGGTGGGCGAAGAAAAGCCCTAACCATCACATCATCCTGAATAAGACGAATAAGGGATTTGCCGGGGGGAATAACCAGGGCGTCAAAAAAGCCAAAGGCAACTACCTGCTGCTGATGAACAATGATATCGTAGTTTCCGAGGGTTGGCTGACCGGGATGGTCGAGGCCATAAACCGGGACGCTTCGGTCGGCGTGGTCGGCCCGATGACCAACTTCATCAGCGGGCGCCAGCAGGAAAAAGAGGTTGCTTATAAAACGCTGGATGAGTTTCACGCCTTCGCCAAAGCCTACCGGGAGAAAAATCGCGGCAGGGTGCTGGCCGTGCACCGGCTGGTGGGGTTTTGCATGATGATCAAAAAAGAAGTGATCGAGAAAATCGGCGTGCTGGATGAGCGTTTTGGCAAAGGCAATTTTGAGGATGACGATTTTTGCCTGCGGGCCATCCTGGAAGGCTACCGGCTGGCAATTGCCCGGGAAGTATTCGTGCACCATTACGGAAACAGCAGTTTTACCGGCAACAACCTGGATTACGTGGAAATGTTCAGCAAGAACCGGGAAATCTTTTTAGAGAAATGGAAAGATTTGCAGGAGCCGCTTCCGATCTGGCTGGAAATATTACTGGAAAAAGCCTGCTGGGAAGAAAAATCGGGCAATTATGATGGGCAGGAAGAGGCTCTGGCCTGGGCGTTCCGGATCGGCCCGGGGCGCAAAGAAATTGCCGAAGCGTATGAAAAGTGCTTACGCCGGCAAGGCAAACCCGAAGAAGCGTTCCGGGCGCTTCAGCAGTACCTGGCCGTTCATCCTGATGATGCGGAAGGGCAAAACCTGCTCGGAATGTACCACTGGGAGCGCCACCAGCCGGGAGAGGCGATACAGGCCTTTGAACGCGCCGTGAACATCGACCCCGAAAAGATCGAATATTGGCAGAACCTGGCCGAGGCCTATCTTGCCCGGGAGCAGTTTGAGCAGGCTATTGAGGGCTATTACCGCATCATGGAAAAATTCCCCGATGACGTGAACGCCTATCACAAACTGGCCGCTTTATACATTGAAGGAGGAAAATATGAAACAGCCCGGCAGCTTTTGCAGCGGGCCAGCCGGATTGCGCCGGAAAACCGCGCCGTAAAAGAACTGCGGGAATTAGTGGATGTGCCGGAAGTTTTCCAGGCCCGGCAACTTGCTGTGCAGGGGGAATCCCCGGCAGCGCGGGAATTATTGGAGAAAGTGCTTTACCGGGATCAGAAAACTTTTCCGCAAACGGGGTTTTTGCTGTTAGCGGAACTTTTGCTTGCAGACGGGCCGGGGGGAGAATCCGATTCGGAGGACCAGCAGTTCCAGCGTTTGCTGAACTGGCTGGAAAAGGCCCTGGCAAGCTATGCGGCTGACCGGGAACGCTTCCGTCCCTTTCTGGAAGTGATCCGGGATAATTTTTCCGATGAACACTACCTGACTGCGCTGCGTCTTTACACGCGTTTTGTTCCGGATGATCCGCAGACGCTCTATACGCTGGGCCGGGCTCTTTTTGCCGCCGGGGAAACGGACGCCGCCGAGGAAGCGCTCCGGAAGGCGGCCGAGTTGAATCCGGCAGATCCGAATCCCTTCAAAGAGTTGGTGGAATTGTATCTCCATGCAGAACGGTTTGAACCGGCTCTCCTGGCGCTTCGCCAACTGATTGAAAGCTTTCCCGGGGATGTGCAGGCCTATCTTCAACTGGCAGATTTATATGCCGAGGCCGGCGAACTGGCCGAAGCGGAAGAGTTGATCCGCTTTGCCGCCACGATTTCGCCGGAGGATGAGGCGCAAAAATATCGCCAGGCGCTCCTGGCCGATCCTTCCCTCTACCTGGCGGCAATCTGGCTGGAGCAGGGGGAGCTTGCCGCCGCAGAGGAGCTGATCACCCGGGGACTGGAAAACGATCCGCATAATCAGAACGCCCAATTCTTAAAAGCCCGGCTCAGCCTGGCGCGGGGCGATCTGGAATCGGCTCAACAGCTTTTCGAAACACTCTTAGGTAATGGTTGCGAGGAAACCAACCTGTTGCTGAATCTGGAAAACATCTACCTACAGACAGAGCAATTTGCTAACTTTGATGCGCTCTGGGAAAAGATGGACGACTCGTTACGAGAAAAATCCCAATTCCGAAAGCTCTATATGGAGCGGATGCTGGCCGGGGAACAATGGGATGAAGGACTGTTAAAGCTGGATCAGTATATTGAACGGTTTCCCGATGATCCGGAGGGGTACCTGTTGCTGACCCGGGTGAATTTGCACCATGATCGCCCGGAAGAGGCGCACATGAGTTGGCAACAGGCGCGACGCTTAGCGCCATATCATCCCGGGGTGTTGGAGATGCGAGAGATTCTGTCCCGGCCGGAGAAAGAAAGCCCCGTGGAAATGGCGGAAAATGATTAAGCTATGCCGGTTTGGAGCCGAACATAATTGGTGCTAACCGAGCGGCAGGACGCCCTAAAATTGATAAAATGAAAAACTTGGTTTACATCACGGATTGATGACCGGCGGTCGATTAATTTTAAGCCTATCCTCGATGAATGAGTGAAGCGGTTCCCCAATATAAATCACACTGTGCTTCCCGGGTGGGAGGAGGGGAAGTAAGGTGAATTAAACGGTATGAGGTGAAGTATGTATTGGTATGCATTGTATACCCGCCCCCGGCATGAGAAACGAGTTTTCGAGCAGTTGCAGGAAAAAAATATAGAGGCGTTTCTTCCAATGGTGAAAGAATTGCGCCAGTGGAAAGATCGCCGTCGTTGGGTGGAAATGCCCCTTTTTAACGGCTATGTGTTTGTCAATATCGATTTGAAAGACCGCCTGATGGCTTTGGAAACCCACGGAGTAGTGCGGATGGTCGGTTTTAGCGGCGTCCCCGCTAAAATTCCCCATTGGCAGATCGAGCAGCTCCGGCAGGTTATTAGCCACGGGCGGCAGTTGCAGCCGGAAGAGTACCTGCGCGTGGGAGACTATGTGGAGATCGAAGCCGGCCCGCTGCAGGGCATCCGGGGATATTTAAGGGAGATTCGCGGGGAAACCCGCCTGGCTATTCTGGTCGATGGAATCTTTCAATCCACCAGTTTTGTGGTGGAGCGCCAACTGGTGCGCAAACTGGAAGAGGAGAGTTGCCTGGATGTAGCCAGTTAAGCGGCCGTTCAAATGTAAGTGCTTTTGCCATTTCAGCCCCGGTCGGCCGGGGTGTCATCGACAGAGCAAATCGACAATCCCGGATAGCCGGGCGTCGAGTGAAACCCCGCAAGGGGCTAATTGTAGATATTCAGATCACGTAACGGAAAGGTTTAACGATGAAATATCTTATTACCGGAGGGGCCGGATTTATCGGATCGAATCTGGCTGAGGAGTTGGTGCGCCGCGGTCACACGGTCAGAATTTTAGATAACTTTTCCACAGGCAGCGAAGATAATTTAAAGAGCATTAAGGATCGCATCGAAATAATAGAAGGGGATTTGCGCAATTACCACAATGTGCGCGAAGCGGTTGACGGGATGGATTTTGTGCTGCACCAGGGGGCCCTGCCGTCGGTGCCGCGGTCGGTGCGCGATACGCTCTCTTCCAATGAAGTCAATGTTACCGGCACCCTGAATGTGCTCTATGCCGGCCGGGACGCCGGGGTAAAACGCTTTGTCATGGCTTCTTCATCCTCGGTTTATGGCGACACGCCCACGCTTCCCAAGCAGGAAGATATGATCCCCATGCCGCTTTCGCCCTACGCCGTCTCCAAACTGGCCGGGGAAAAATATTTCCAGGTGTTCGCCAATATTTACGGGATGCACACCGTAGCGCTGCGCTATTTCAATGTGTTTGGCCCGAAGCAGAACCCGGATTCGCAATACTCCGCGGTGATCCCCAAGTTTATCAAAGCGATGCTGAAAGACGAATCCCCGGTGATCTACGGCGACGGCGAGCAGAGCCGCGACTTTACCTACATCAGCAACACCGTGGATGTAAATATCCTGGCCGCCGAAGCGGATTGTCCCCCGGGGGTGGTGATGAACTGCGCCGTGCATCAGCGCACTACGTTGAATGAACTGGTTGAGCAGATCAATAAAATTTTGGGGAAAAATATTAAGCCCCAATACACCGATCCGCGCCCGGGAGATGTCAAACACTCCTTTGCCGATATCGAGCGGCTGAAGCAGACCCTGAACTATGAGCCGACGGTGCTGTTCGAGGAAGGTCTGCGGCGCACCATCGAGTGGTACCGGCGGGTGTTCAGCGACGACAATGACTGTGCGGCGTAACCCGCCTTCAAATCGCTTTAGAAAAAATCTCCTTGTCAAAAAGGAGATTTTTTTTTGCGGCCGCGGCCATCCGTTCGATTCCCGGGCGGATTCGGGTGATTTTAGCGAAATAGCTGCACCTGCTCAGCCTGCGAAACTTGCGAAAAAATACCGATTTGCGCATTTTCGGGACTGAATCGCAACAAATTGCATAAAAAATAATCCGGATTGGTCGCGTCCGGTTTTTGTTCTATATTTTTACCCTTTTTTAAATGGAAAATATTCGGAATCTAAAACGAACGGAGTGATCACGTGGAACAAAAGGCAACTAATATTTTTTGGCATGACGGCGATATTACCAAAGCGGACCGGGAGCGGGTGCACAAGCATCGCGGAGTATGTATCTGGTTTACCGGCCTGTCCGGCAGCGGCAAATCAACCATTGCCAATGAAGTGCAGAACCTGCTTTTCGAGCGGGGCGTCCATACCTACGTATTGGACGGCGACAATGTGCGGCACGGGTTAAATAAAGACCTGGGATTTTCCCCGGAAGATCGCACCGAGAACATCCGCCGGATTGGCGAAGTTGCCAAACTTTTTGTGGACGCCGGTACGGTGGTGATGACCGCCTTTATTTCGCCTTACCGCGCCGACCGCGACCAGGTGCGGGAAATTATGCCCGAGGGCGATTTTGTAGAAGTTTATGTAGAGTGCGACCTGGCGGTTTGCGAGGAGCGCGATCCCAAAGGGCTCTATAAAAAAGCCCGCGCCGGGGAAATTCCGGAATTTACCGGCATCTCCGCCCCCTACGAAGCGCCGGAAAAACCCGAACTGGTCGTCAACACCAGCGAAGAAACCGATGTGCGCAAAAACGCCCAAAAAGTGATTCGTTTTTTGGAAGAAAAACAGTACATCCCGGCGCAAGACTGAGAGCCGCGGATATTGGCAAAGAGGGAGAGAAAATGATCGATCTGCACATGCACAGCACCTATTCCGACGGCACAAATACGCCGGAGGAACTGGTCCGGAAAGCCCTGGGAAAGGGACTCACCGCCATCGCCCTGACCGATCACGATACGATTGACGGGATTGCCGAGTTTATGCAGTTGGGCGCCAAATACGGCCTTACCACGGTTCCCGGCGTCGAGATCAGCGTGGATACGAAGATGCCCAATAACGGCCACATGCACATCCTGGGCCTGCTGGTGGATCCCCTGGACCGCAAGCTGAAAGAGACGCTGAATTACCTGCTTACCCAACGGAACCTTCGTGCGGAAAAGATCATCACCAAACTGAACCGGTTGGGAGTGGAGATCAGCATGGAGGAGCTTCTGGAAGAGGCCGGCGAAGGCGCCATCGGCCGGCCGCATGTTGCCCAAATCCTGCTGAAAAAGGGCAAGGTGAATTCCATCCAGGAAGCCTTTGATGTCTACCTGGCCAAAGGCAAACCGGCCTACATGGATAAAGTTAAGCTGGATGAAAAGGACGCCTTGCAGATGATCCACCAGGCGGCGGGCTGGCTGTCCTGGCCCACCCCCATTTGATGAACTACGATACCTTTGCCGAAGCGCGTGAGCGAATTTTACAACTCCGGGAAATCGGGCTGGACGGATTCGAGGCGTACTATACCAATATGCCCCCTGAATACACCGAGGGATTGCTGAAGCTGGCCGAAGAGTATGGTTTTGTTATCTCCGGCGGCAGCGATTATCACGGGGCGAATAAGCCGGGAGTGGAGATGGGAACCGGCCGGGACGGCAACCTGTCGGTTCCGGATGAGGTGCTTGTTCAATTAAAAAAAGTGCATCATCTGCGTCAAATGCGAATGACGAGTTGAAAACTTGGCGCTGAGAAACGCTGAAAATAATTTCAAGAAAGAAAACAGTTGAACCGCTCAAATTTACAAATCATCCCTGTTGTGAGAGGCGAGAAAGTAAACCGGGGAGAGGTAAGATATCAATATA
>JAJRYW010000132.1 GCA_024275555.1 Calditrichota bacterium
AAAGCGTTTGAGGAGCAGGGAATCCAGGTAAACCTGGTCGTCGGAACCAGCATCGGCAGCGTAGTCGGGGGCTTTTATGCCGCCGGTTTCAGCGCCGATGAAATCCGCGACAAAGTTCTGGAGGTTGACTGGAACAGTATGTTTGACGACGAAGCCTATCGTCCCAATTTGTTCCTCTCCCAAAAGAGCATTCCCCGAAGACATTTGCTCCAGTTTCGCCTGGATGGGGTTGTGCCGATCATTCCCTCCTCGATCTCCCAGGGACAAAAAATATTTCAAACCCTGTATACCCAGTTGTTGGGGGCCAGTTTTCAAGCCTCCAGCAGTTTTGATAATCTCCGCATTCCCTTCCGGGCGGTGGCCACCGATCTGATTAGCGGCGAGAAAGTAGTGCTGGATCACGGCGACCTGGCTGAGGCGATCAACGCCAGCCTCTCTTTTCCGCTCTTGTTCGCCCCGGTGGAAATTGACGGGCGGCTCCTGGTTGACGGCGGCATAACCGACAATCTGCCGGTTGATGTAGCGCGGCAGAATGGGGCCAGCCTGGTTGTGGCGGTCGACGCCACCTCGCCGCTCCGTAAAGCAAAAGAAATATCCGCTCCCTGGGAAATCGCCGATCAGGTGACCACCATTATGATGAAAACCGCCACCGAGGAGAGCCGGTTATTGGCCGACCTGGTGATTAAACCGCCCCTGGGTGAGGTAAAGGGCAGCAACTTTGAGAACGCCGATTCACTGATTCAGGTCGGATACCAGGCGGCCATGGCCGTGATGGATTCTTTGAAAACCGCCATCGAAATTGCCCAAACGGAACGATACGGAGAAAATACTTATTTAGGACGGTTGAGCGACATTCGATTCCAGGGAGGAGAGTTACGAGAGCTATTGCCTGATTACACCGGGCCAACTCTGCGCATCGGGCAACCGCTCTATCGCCGCGATCTTCTCCGGGAAATGCGGGCCATGTACCAGACCGGTTTATTGGAGGATGTACAAGCTTCTCTGCACGGCCCGCCGGAACAACGAGAGGTGATCTTTCACTTAAAAACGCAACCGTATGTGAAAACGGTTCGGTTTAACTGCCAGGAAGTCACACCGGACACCCTGCTGGAGCCTATCCGGCAATATTTTTCCAATCGGCGGCTGAATATGATCCGCTTGTTTAAAAAGCTGGATGAGGTTCGGGATGGGTTAATCCGGCGCGGCTATGCCCTGGCGTCGATCGAACAGATTCGCTACACTCGCGACACCGGCGTATTACATATCGATCTCAGCCCCGGCTATATCGACAACATCCGGATTACCGGCAACAAAGTAACCCGGGACTTTGTGATCATGCGGGAGTTTCCCCTGCGTGCCGATAGCCTGTTCCGGGCGGATGCGGTGCTCAAGGGTATTCAAAATATTTACAGCACCAACCTGTTCGACCGGGTGTTAATCAGCGTGGAAAAGCAGGGGCTGGGGAATCAGCTCATCATAAAAGTGAAGGAGCGGAAATATTCCCTGGCCCGGTTGGGCGCACATGTTTCTTCGGAGCGCAAAACCGAAGCTTTTATGGAGTTGGTAGGGGAGAACTTTGCCGGCACGGCGGTCCAGGCCGGTTTGTGGGGAGTGCTGGGCGATTTTACCCGGAAGGCCGAACTCTCCTTTTCCACAGTTCGGCTTCTGAGAACTTACCTGACTACCCGCTTCAGTTTATATTACCGGGAGCGCAGCGACCGTTTCTACCGGAACTTTGAGCGGCTAAGCAATTACAAAATTACCCGCCGGGGAGCACAGTTTATTGTCGGCCAGCAGATTGAGCGCCTGGGAATCATTTCCGCGGAATTCCGGGTGGAAAATATTGACATCCAGTCGCCCGACGCCGGATTTTCCAACCAGGATGACGTGCGGCTTCGTTCATTTGTACTGCGTTCCGTGGTTGATAAACGGGACCGGCTGCCTTTTCCGGAGCGGGGGATTTTCAATCGCTGGTACTGGGAAACTGGGAATCAGCAGGAACAGGGACAGGAGAGTGTGCCCTTCACACGCCTGTTTTTGGGGCTGGAGGGATACTACCCCTTCTTAAACCGGATGAATTATCGTCCCTACCTCCTGGTGGGCAGCGCCGATCTAACCTTGCCTTTTTCCGAATATTTTGCCTTTGGCGGGCAGGATAATTTTCCCGGCCTGTACGAGCGGGAAAAAATAGGACGGCAATTCTTGCAAGCCGGAATCGACCTGCGCTACTTAGCGACTCGCCGGTTGCCAATTGAAAGCTATGTATTTATCAAATACGCGGTTGGGGCAGCCTGGGAGCGCCCCGATGCTAAAATTGAGGACCGGGATTTCCTGCATTCCTTGTCGATTGCTTTTGCCGTCAATACCCTGCTGGGGCCCATCCAGCTTAATTATGCCCGGGTGCTGGGTAAACGCTGGCTTATCCATTTTAAATTCGGCTTCGATTTTTAGCCGGAAAAGGCAAATCCCCGATTTTCAGATCCCCGCTATACTGCTTAAAAGTCATATTTTGGGCGTCCAACAATTTATAATCGTTTCTTGATTTTAAATTGTTGGCATCGTAACTTGGTGTTCCGGGGAGTTAAAGCTATGAACAAACGACGTTTATATATCATTTGTTGGTTAACCTTTTTATTTTCCGCTGTATTTGCGGATGCGGTTATTATGGAGTTTGGGGGTACGCCGTCTCAGAACAAGATTGTTCTAAGGTGGAAAACCGGGACGGAAAACAATCTCGATCTTTTCATTATCGAGCGTAGCACGAATAAACGTGACTATACAAAGATAGGAGAATTGGCCCCCCAAGGTAGTAATAGCTCTTACGAGTTCGTTGATGATCGTCTGGCAGAAATTAAGGTTATTTATTATTACAGGCTGCGCATCCGTAATCAAGATGGGACATTTCAATTTTCGGAATCCATTTCCGTCATCCCCAACCTTAGTAGTTTTGCAAAGACCTGGGGAAGTATTAAGGCCCTTTTTCAGTAAAGCGGCAATATCCCCGGGGCTCCCGGTCAACTAAATACTATCTCGCCTTGCGCGGCCGATCAACACCATCAACCAGTTGGAAGAGTTAAACTCGAGGTGCATCTCGTGAAGGAGAAGCGCTGTTTTTAGCCAATAAGGGAATAATTAGTACATAAGTATTAAATATAGTTTAACGATTTCTCGCAATACTGTTGACAAAAATCTCTTATTTCGTTATTTTCTTTTTGAAACGTGACGAAAACTAATATTGTGAGCGTTTTTTAGATGAGCTGAGGGCTGATAAATGCAAAAGAAACCGCTATTGATCTATGTCAATCCGGATTCTTCCGAGGTAAAGGAGTTTCCCTTCTCCTTCAAAAAAATCGGGTTTTTCTTTCTCTTGTTTTTAGCGCTGCTGGTTTTCTCGTTGAAATACTCGGTCGATTTTATTGTCGATTTTAACCAAAATTCAAAAATTTCCCAGTTAGAGCGTGAAAATGAGATCCTTCAGTCCGAGCTGAGGCGCTTCAGTGAAACCATTACCGACCTGCGTTCCACCATTGATGTCATCGAGAAAAAGGATGATCAAATCCGGGCCATGCTGGACCTGCCGGTGATCGATTCCGATGTGCGTCAAGTGGTGATCGGGGGCGCCGCGACAAATTTGAATTCCACCCTGAATTATAGCGAACTCAAGTTTGGCAATGAACTGATTGAACACTTGAATTTACTTCAGAAATTAGAACGCGAAGTTCGCCTGGAAAAAGCCAGCTATCAAAAGCTGGTCACCACCGTAGAAAGAAGGCAGGACTCCCTGCGTTACTTGCCGGTGCTGAAGCCGGTGCCGGAAGCCTATGTTTCCAGCGGCTTTGGAAATCGCCGCCATCCTATCAACCGCCGAATCCAATTCCACAAAGGCGTCGATTTAGCCATCCGCAAAGGCACCCCCATTATTGCCCCGGCCGACGGATATGTCATGTCGGCCGGCCGAAACGGCGGTTACGGAAATTTTATCAGCATCAACCACAAATATGGATTCGAGACCTACTACGGCCACCTGAATAAAATGTACGTCCGCAAAGGCCAGTTTGTAAAACGGGGCGATAAAATCGGCGAAGTGGGCAGCACCGGTTTGTCGACCAGTTCTCACCTGCACTATGAAGTGCGTTTCCGGGGGAAACCGCTCAACCCCCTGGGCTTCTTCCTGAACGACATCGAATATTAAGTCTATAAAAGACGTTGGCAACAATTTCGGGCTCCTCGTTTTGCGGGGAGCCTTTTTTATACATCCGGAAAGATTTGCAGCACAGAGATTCCCCATGCTCGCCGCGAATAGCATCGATCGAGCATGTTTTGGATTGAGCAACAAAAGCGCTAAGGCACAGAACAGGCACAAAAAAGCCTCACCACTTATCGTT
>JAJRYW010000133.1 GCA_024275555.1 Calditrichota bacterium
GCCTGGCCCGCAAGATTTGCCACGCTGACGGCGCCTGCCCGGTGATGTACACCGGCCTGGAGTATTCCAACAGCGGAATCCAGGCCATCCGGGCCGTGATAAGCTTATTTGCCCTGGCCGGGCAGTTGGATGTCCCCGGCGGCGTCGGCCTGGCCATGCTGAACACCCACTTCCCCATCAACCGCTCCTGCAATCAGCCCAACCCGAATATCGACCTGGCTGTGGCGCGGCAGAAAGTGCCCATCTACAGCGATTACCGGGGCGAATCCCACGCCAGCGGGCTGGTCGACTCGGTGCTGAAGGGCGACCCCTACCGTATCCGGGGGCTGATCATCCACGGGGCCTCGCTGCTGACTTCCTGGCCGCAGAGTTCCCTGTGGAGGGAGACCCTCTCCAAATTGGACTTCCTGGTCTGCATCGACCGGCAGATGACTGCCGACGCCGCTTACGCCGACGTAGTGCTCCCGGCAACCACCATGTTCGAAATCGATTCCTACATGGTCTACGGCCCGATCTTCCGGTTGAGGGAGAAAATTGTTGAACCGGTTGGCGAAGCGCGCAATGATTACCTGATTATGGCGGAGTTGGCCAAACGGCTGGGCTATGGCGATCTCTACCCGCAAACCGAGGAACAGATGATCAGCTTTGCCCTGCAAGGCTCCGGCTATACCCTGGAGGAGGTCAAAGCCGCCGGCGGCCGGGTGCAAATTGATACGCCCATGATGGAGTACAAAAAGTGGCAAAAAGGCAGCCTGCGCCCGGACGGGCAACCCGGCTTCGACACCCCCACCGGGAAGTTCGAACTCTGGTCCACGGTGCTGGAGGATTACGGATATGATCCACTTCCGAAGTACACCGAACCTGTGGAGGGGCCGAAAGCCAGTCCTCACCTGGTGAAAGAATATCCACTGGTGTTCAATTCCGGGGCGCGCCCCCACACCGATTTTCGCTCCCAGCATCACGGCATCAAGGGGCTCCTCAAAGATAATCCCGAACCAACGGTGGAACTGAATTATGAGGACGCCCAAGAACGCGGCATCAAAAACGGTGATTTGGTCGAGGTAAGCACGGCCCGGGGGAGCGTTCCCTTCCGGGCCCGGGTCACCCGGGAAATTGCCAGAGGGTGCGTGGAATGCAATATGGGCGGCGGCGGACCGGTCGGCCCCAAAGCCTGGCAGGAATGGAATGTCAACGAGCTGACCGATCTGAATAATTACGATAAAATCTCCGGTTTCCCGGTCTACAAGGCGCTCTTGTGCGAAGTACGCAAACTGGAAGAAGGAAATGCCGCCGCCCGCCGCAGGGCCGGCCGCGAGGTGGAGATGTGCGGCGCCCCGCTTCTGCCCAAAAGCAACACTGCCGGTAAACCGGCTCGCCGGGTCTACCTGGACAATAACGCCACCACCCGGGTAGCCCCGTCAGTTCGGGAAGCCATGCTACCCTTTTTAGATGAGGTAATGGGCAACCCCTCCAGCATCCACGGTATCGGCCGGGAGGCCCGGGAAGCCCTGGAAACCGCCCGGCGGCAGGTCGCCAAACTGCTGAACACCAAACCGCGCCGGATCATCTTTACCGGCGGCGGCTCGGAAGCCGACAACCTGGCCCTGAAAGGAATCGCTTTTGCTTACGCCGACCGGGGAAAACATATCATCACCACCCAAATTGAGCATCCCGCCATTCTGAAGGCCGGCAAATTTCTGGAAAAAATCGGTTACGAGGTAACCTATCTCGCCCCGGATGAAGAGGGCTTGATCCACCCGGAGGCGCTGCAATCCGCCCTGCGCCCGGACACCATTCTGGTTTCGATCATGACAGCCAACAACGAAGTGGGCGTTCTTCAACCGATTGAGACGCTCTGCGAAATTGCCCGGGAAGCCGGGGCTTTTTTTCACACCGACGCAGTGCAGGCGGTCGGGAAAATAAAAGTGGATGCGGAGGCGTTGGGCCTGGACCTGCTGAACATCTCCGGGCATAAATTCCATGCACCGAAAGGGATCGGGGCGCTCTATGTCCGCAAAGGGGTGAACCTGGAAGCGCTGATCCACGGCGGCAAGCAGGAAGGCGGCCTGAGGGCCGGCACCGAAAACATTCCGGCGATTGTGGGACTTGGCAAGGCGGCAGAATTAGCCCAGCAAGCGCTTCATCGCGCCGCCGAGGTACAAAAGTTGCGCGACGCCCTGGAACGGGGGGTGCGGGAATTGATTCCCGGCGCCCGGCTGAATGGACATCCCGAACTCCGGCTGCCCAACACCCTGAATCTCACCCTGCCGGAGTTGCGCGGGGAATCGCTGGTAGTGGCGCTGGATCAAAAAGGCATCTCGCTCTCATCCGGATCGGCCTGCAAAGCCGGTTCACCGGACCCCACCCATGTACTCATCGCCATGGGCAAAAGCGAGACCGAGGCCCACTGCGCAGTGCGCTTCTCCCTCTCGGATGAAACCACGCAGGAGGACATCGATTACACCCTGGCAGCGCTGGAGCAGGTGCTGGAAGAGATGAAAACCACGGTGAGGTTTCTGCCGTGTAAGTAAAAAAACCGCCGAATTGCCGCAAAGCGGTTCCTTTGGAAAAGCGCCGGTGTTGATGATATAAGCTTGGTTCTCATTAACACCGCGGCTTTAGCCCGGCGGAATAAGCGGCGGTATGATGAAAGGAAGCGTTTCTCCCGACGCGATGCCGCTCCAACGGAGCCCCGTTGGGGTTGGCA
>JAJRYW010000134.1 GCA_024275555.1 Calditrichota bacterium
TCCCAGTAAGCCGGGATGAACTCCCAACTCCTGTGCAATCCGGCCCCAGCCCATGCCGCTTCCGCGCATGGCTGCGATGTCAGCCGGCGTAACTCCGCCAAACGCCGCCATCACCGCTTCGGCAGCTGCTTCCGAGGCATGGTAGGCATTCTGTGATGCTGCAATGACCTGCGAATTTCCTGATTGTATCGCTGCCTGCAGGGCTGCTTCAGCCTGATGCTCCGCCTGCATGGCGGCGATAACTTCGGGTGCCGCCTGAGCGGCAGCGTTCGAAGCGACTTGTTCGGCACGGGCTACATCGTCAGTAGTTGTAAAAACCGAATCCTGATTTTGATTAGCAACGTCATTATTAACGTCATTGCTGCTTCCGGCTGCAAGTCCGGTGACCGGTACCGCAAAAACCAGCGCCGCGAGAATTGCCCAAAACATCGAAGTCCATAATCGTTTTCTTGCTACCTTTTCCATTGCCTTCGTCTCCTTGTTTAAATTTTTAATAAAGTAGGACCCGTCAGATTAATTCACTTTGTTTACTTACTAATACGAAGGCATCAGAATTTGGTCACAACTTTTTACTTTCATGGAAAACTGGAATTTTTAATTGCTGTTTGGATGCGATTAAAGATAGATGAAGTGCTGCGGGAGTGTAGATCAGGACGGTTGGTGATTTTGCTTAAATTCTCCGGATATCAGTGTTCAACCGTGCTGCGGGAGGAACATTGTGTCGTTGCCTCCCGCATTCATTGTAGGAATTACATATGGCCGCCACCCATTCCGCCACCGGAATCTCCGCCCATGCCACCGCCGGAATCGCCCCCCATGCCGCCGCCGGTATCACCACCCATACCACTGCCGGAATCTCCGCCCATGCCGCCGCCGGTGTCACCACCCATACCACTACCGGAATCACTACCATGCCCACCGCCGGAACTGCCGCCCATGCCGCCGGAGCTATTTCCGTGGGCATCCCCCCGGCCACTGTCCATGTGGCCCCATCCACCGTAATTCTGAGCCGCATGATCCAATCCCATACCCGCACTGCCTGAAATGGTACCGGGTGCAACGCCGTGCATCATGGATCGCCCACCCTTAAGGTCTCGCGACGTTGCAGGCATCATATCGGATTTATGCTGCGAGGAAACTCCGTATGCACGGGTCAGTCCGAGTGACCCCGGATGAACCCCCAACTCCTGGGCTATTTGTCCCCATACCATGCCGCTGCCGCGCATGGCGGCGATATCAGCCGGCGTAACTCCGCTAAATGCCGCCATCACCGCATCAGCGGCTGCTTCCGACGCTTGGTGGGCATTCCGGGCGGCGGCAACGACCTTTGAATTGCCGGATTGAATCGCTGCCTGCAGCGCCATCGCAGCCTTTTCTTCCGCCTGAATGGCTGCGGTTACTTCCGGGGCCGGTTGGCCGGCAGCTTCGGATGCAAGCTGCTCGGCCCGGGCCACCTCGGCCGTACTCGTAAAAGTCGACCCTTGATTGTTGATTTCGGCCGCAATTCCGGCCGGCGGTGCTGCGTATACCGATACTGCCAGCAATGCCGGCAACAGCGAGGTCCGCCATCCTATGTTTAATGAAATACGCATCATTTTCATCTCCTTACCTAAGTGGTTTTTAATTGTTTCTTGTAATGATATTGACGGATTCATCCAAAACGTATGTTCCGTTTCCCAAATCGATTTTTTCGGGAACACCGAACCAGCTGATTCTTATTCGTGAAGGCTCGATCTTGGGAAACGTTTCCAAAATAAATTTTTTGATAACTTTTGCACGGGACTTTGCAATTTTCGGGTTGTCCTTGACGTAAGCGATCAGATGCACTGAAAGTGTCCGCTTTTTAATCAAAATATCGCCGATTCGTTCGAGTGCAGGTAAGCTCTCTATCTTCAGTTTGCTGCCGGCCGGTTCGAAATGGATCACAGGCACAACCATCCTCCTGGACCCCAGCAAATATATCCGGTAGGAAAAGTCACCGTAGCCGTTGAGGTGTTAGGCCGCCCGCAGCGCCCATTTTCCAAAACAGTAATGGCCCAGATAGGATTTCCATGCGATTTTTTCATCAGATATTTTTCCCAGCTGCCTGAAAGCCAGCGCCCGGTTATACAGCGCATCCGGGACCGCAGGGTCTAGGGTGAGTACCCGCTCATACTGATTTAGAGCCGCATTCCATTGATTCCGATCCATATAGTTGTGCCCGAGATATAAATTGGCCTGAAGGTGATTCGGATCCAATTTGAGGGCCTTAAGGTAGCTTTGCCTCTCTTTTTCAAATTCCATATCGGCCCAGTAACCTACCCCAAGCCAGAACTGGTAATCCGGGCTGTCCGCTGCCAGTTCGGCCGCTTTTTTTAGATAGTCAACGGCTTTGCCGGCCTGGTTCAGAGCTAAAAGGCTACGTCCCATGTAAAAATTGAATTCCGGACTACCCGGTTTTTTTTCCAACTCCCCGGTAAAAAATCGGACCGCCTGTTCATATTTTTCCTGCTTAAATAAGATTATGCCCTCGGAGCCGGCCAGGCTGAAAGACGGAATCAGGGCGCCGAACAGCAGCATGAAGCCCATATACCAGCCAAAGCATCTGCGAAAGAGGGTATTCTCCCTGGGTTTTTGTGGAGCAGTCGGGTTATGAAGATGTTTCACCGGGTTAAAAAATCCTTTATTTTTCCATTAGTTTGGTTACAACCACAGCTACAACCGAAATCGGTCACAATTTTTTCCGTCATACCAAATTGATGAATTTGTAAAAAGTCAAAAATCTCGAATCTCGTTCTCGTAACCTATTTAAATTATTAAGTCTTTAATTTATTCTTGTGTTTTTTGTGCCTTTTTGCGGCCATACCGGATTTGAATTTTAATGAACCGCGGAATCCGGCATTATCATTGGTTCACCTCATCTGCACCCGGCGGTGAGTCCAGGTGAGGACCGTGCCGGACATCGCGGGCAGTAAATTCAAGCTCCATTAGAACCTGCTCCAGATCACCCTTTTGGAGTAAAATATTTTTGGCAACCTCGGCGATCCGAACTGATGGAATGCCCTTTCGTTTGGCTGCCGCTGCAACTTTAAAAAATAGTGCCCATTGGGGCGTAAGGCTATTATTCATCAGTCCGGTGAGAAGGATGTCGTCGATAACCTTTTCATCAAATCCAAGCTGCTTTAAAAGCGCTTTGTTCTTAGCTGCAACGGCCAGCATTTCGGGGGCTACGCCGGGCACCCGGGTAAACAGCCGGCGGAGTTCCCGCCGGGTGATGCCGAATCCAAGGCTTTCCACTAGGTCAGTTAAATCGGTTTCAGAATATATCCGGGAACCGCCATATTCTGTTTTAAGCAGTTGGCGGACAAACCTGTAATCATCCAGGCGTTTGTTAAGGCCGTCTTCCAGTCTTTGCGGATCGATCCGTTTGGCCAGACCCTCCTGGATTTTATCCAAAAACGGGCTGAGGGGAAACCGGTCTTCACGAATTCGGATCAAAATTGTGAGTATGTGAACCGTGTGATCCGCACCGAGTTGATTATCAAGAGCATAGGCCAGCAGACGGGTTAGAATCTCTTCCGGCACGCCTTGCCGGCGCGCCGAGTCTACGGCCGCAAAAACCGGTTTTTGATGACCTGCATAGACCGCTGTCTGCCCAAAGGAAACAAGGCAAGTTGTCTGGATGGACAGTAGCAAGGCTATCGTTTTACAAAATATTTTCATCACTTACAGATGTATAAATTACGGAATTGCGCGAGCCGAATCCGTCCATTTTATAAAACGCCGCCCGCGGATCGGGAATGGCCTGTTTGTCGTTGATTAAAAACGCGTATTCGTGACCTCCGGGTGGAATGCTGATTTCAAGTATCCAGCGGTTGCTTCGACGGTCCAGTTTCATGGCGTACTCTTCCGGTTTCCAATCGTTAAATGAGCCGATGAGATAAACGGACCGGGCTTCACGGTTATCCAGGCTGAAAGTAACCGGCACCAGTTGAGAGTCGATCCGTCGGACTGCGGTCTCAAACCGTTTCGGTGGTAATTGGAAAAACACGGCCAATATAAGCACACAGGCCGCCACTGCGGTTACCAGTTTAAGCGGTGTTATGGTCACGACCCGCGGCGATTTGGCCAGCAAGTACAATCGCCGCCAGCGGGATATTTTTTTGGGAGCAAGCGATTCCATCACCAGGGGCATAAGATCCCGCGGCGGCTCATGCTCCGGCAGATTGCGCAGCATGCCGGTCAGATTTAAATTGTCTTTTTGATCGTTCATGAAACCCTCCTGTCTTTTCGGAGTATTCTCCGGAGCTCTTTTAAGGCCCGGTGGACCCGCATTTTAGCTCCACTGACTGAAATGGATAGTGCCCGGGCAATATCTTTCATGGAAAGATCTTCCCGGAAACGTAGAATCAGTGCTTCCCGCTGGTCAAAAGGAAGTTTTTCCATCGCCTTTAAGACGTGAGCCATCTCCAGTTTTCGCTCCACTTGCGTCACCGGGTTCGGGTTGCCGTCAACTGCATTGCTTTCGTCAAAGTTGCACTCGAAAAGATGGGCCTCTCTGCCGGCCTTGCGCAGATAATCCCTGGCAAGATTCATCCCGATAGCGTACAGCCACGAAAAAAAACTCTTTGCCGGGTCAAACCGCTCCAATTTTTCATAGGCCCTGACAAGTGTCGCCTGGGACATCTCCAGCGACAAATCCTCAGAACCGGTTACTCGGTGCATGAGATTATAAATCGGTTTTTGATATTTTTTTACAAGCAGGGCGTAAGCGTTTACATCACCGCCCAGCACTTCGCCGACGATCCTGCTATCTTCGGGCACATTCATCAATCACACGGTTTTTATAGATGACAAATCCCGCTGCTCTTATACGATATACGTTCAATTGCAGTATCGGGTCACAAAAAAGATTATATCAATAAGACGTTTAAAATCAGCAAAATTATCCCCGTGAGGTAAAAAAATTAATTGATGTATCTGCTTTGAATCTTTTTTTTCGTGGGGTTTTTATAGTCTCGGCCACACCAAACCAGCTCAATTTCAGCCTCTCGGGTTTGATTTCAGGAAAGTTTTCGAGTAGATAGGTTTTGATACGTTTGGCCCTAGCCTGTGCCAGTTTCCTGTCGTTTTTTTGATATACAATGATATTCAATGATATTCGTTGGTTGTTCTCCAGGATAGCACCCAGGACATCCAGCGAAGGCCGGGAAACATTGCTGATATCGGCCGTGGAAGACACAAATTCGATTGTTTTGAGGGTAACGGTTCGTTTGCCGATCCGGTAATTGCGATATTCAAAATCACCCATTTCGTTGAGCCTGAATACAGCGCGTATTGCAAACACACCGGATGGGTAAAAGGCGAGGTATTGCTTCAATGCCCGTTTTTCTTGCGGCTTCCGGCCCAACCGTTTCAGGATGAGAGTTCTGTTGTAGAGCACATCCGCATTATCGGGCTGAACATTCAAAACCCTGTCATAATTTTTCAAGGCCGCCTTATAGTCCCCTTTTTCGAACTGATTATGGGCCAGATAGGTCCGGGCCTGGGAATGTCGGCTATCCAAAGCAAGGGCTTTTAAATAGCTTTTGCGCTCGAGTGTCGGCTGTTTGAGCTGAGAGTAAGCAACGCCCGTCCAGAAATAGGTGTCCGCGTGATCCGGATTAAGTCGAGCTGACCGTTTCAGGTAGCGGATGCCCTTTTGGGGTTGATTTTCAGCCAGGTAAAAGCGACCCAGATAATAATTAGCGCCGGCATCATCCGGATTTTGGTGTACATTTTTCTCAAACGCTGCAAGCCCTTCCCTGTATTGATTGGTATCCAGATAATATTGGCCCTGGGTCCTGTAAAGGGCACTGCAGCCGGAAAACAAAATCGCAGAAAGTAACAGAAAGGCTATTATTTTCGGTCGCATCTAATGAACTCCTTTTTTAACAATTAATTAAATAAAATCCATGCCGATAAGGATATATACGGCCGTTTACGCATTCGGTCACAAAAAATTAGGGCATTTATCCCAAAGAAAAAACGGATGTTATCTTTTCAGCAGACGAAGCCCGTTGGCAATTACCGCCAGCCCTCCGGCCTCATTGATCAAAAGGCCGGGGACCATCCCGATCCACCCAACCAGGGCTGCAGGAACCAGAAATGCGATGATAGCAAGCGAAATTGCGATGTTTTGACGGATATTCCGGACGGTTCTCCGGCTGAGATTAAAAACCACGGGAAGCTTCGCTAGGTCGTCGGACATCAGAGCGATATCAGCCGTCTCCAGGGCCACATCGGTGCCGGCAGCCCCCATAGCGATTCCCAGATCTGCCACGGCCATGGCGGGTGCATCGTTGATGCCGTCACCGACCATGGCAATCCCACCGTATATCTTTCTCAGGTCTTGAACCTTTTGAACTTTATCCTCCGGTAAAAGCCGGGCAAAGTATATATCCACACCCGCTTCTTCGGCGACAGCCTTAGCCGTTCCCTCATTGTCACCCGTAAGCATGGCTGCCTGTCGGATTCCAATCTGTTTCAGCTGCTTAATTGCCTCACTGGCTTCAAACCGCAGCTGATCGCCAACAGCAATCACCCCGATGAGATACTGCCTGTCTGATAAGAGCATCGTGGATTTACCCTGCGATTCAAGATCAGAAAGGCGGAGCTGAATCGAATTAAGCGTCATGTTACGTTCCAGAAAAAGCCGCGAACCCCCGATATAAAAAAACTCCCCGCCAACCCGACCTTTTGCGCCCCGGCCTATCAATGCTTCAAATCCCTCAGCAGGAACAAACGCAATGTCATCTTCGCGGGCCTTGCGCACAATGGCCTCTCCCAGCGGATGTTCAGAGCGGGATTCAAGGGAAGCCGCCAGGGCAAGAATCTCATCGCGGCTGTAGTTCCCAAGTGGGATGACATCGGTAACCTGGGGTCGTCCGATAGTCAGGGTGCCGGTTTTGTCAAAGGCGATGGCCTTGATCGTTGCCGCCTGTTCAAGATAAATGCCGCCTTTAAAAAGAATGCCGTTGCGGGCCGCATTTCCGATGGCGGCCACCACCGCAACCGGGATGGAAAGCGCAATGCCGCAGGAGCAGGAAACCACCAGAACCACCAGGCTTCTATAAAACCATTGGGACCAGGAACCTCCCAGAAACCAGACGGGAATCATCATCACGCCCAGAGCAAGAGCGAACATGGCGGGTGTATAGATCTTACCGAAGACTTCTCCAAAACGCTGAAAGCTGGATTTTTTGGCCTGGGCCTCTTCCACGGAATGGATGACACGCGCAAGCGTCGTGTCTTGTGAGAGTTTAGAAACCTCCACCTCCAGCATCCCCCGCTGGTTAACCGTCCCGGCAAAGACTTCCGCCCCTTTTTCTTTAACCACCGGGATTGGTTCCCCGGTGATCGGTGCTTCATCCACTGCCGAAGAACCTGAATCTACCCGACCATCCAGGGGCATCCGCTCTCCGGGCTTAATGATGATGATCTCGCCGATGCGAACCTCCTCCACCGGAAGTGTTAATTCCTCCCCGTTCCGCCTGACGATGGCCTCTTTGGGCATCAAGTCCATCAGGGCTCTCAGCGCTCCCCGGGCACGGTCCACGGCAAAGGCCTCAAGCACATCCCCCAGGGAATAAATAAATACCAGAATGGCGGCTTCTTCCCACAGGCCTAGGATCACGGCCCCCGCAGCGCCGGCAACCATCAGGGTGCGAATGTTCAGGGTAAAAGTCCTGAGCGCGGCCAGGCCCATGCGGGCTGGATAATAGCCCCCGGAAACGATGGCCACGGCATAAAAACCGACGGCGTACGTTTCAATCCCAAGCTGTTCCAGAACGAAACCAACGCCGGCAAAAACTCCGCAACCAATCAGCGTTAGAATCCGCATCTCCTTCCACCAAGCTTTGGCAGCCACTTTCTCTTTTTCCAGCCTGGCCTTCATACCGGTTTCAGCGATAGATTTGATAATCTCCTGAACCGAAAGCATGCCGGGATCATACCGGACACGCAGATTTTGCGTCATCAGATCCACCCGGAAAGATTCCAGCCCCTTGAGGCTTTTCATCTTTTTCTCGATCAGGGTGGTCTCATCTTCGCAGTCCATTCCTTCGACATGCAGTCGTACCTGCTTATATTTCTGGTCGGCTTCTACCTTGTGCCCCAGCTTTTCCACTACCCGGACAATCTCCCGGCGACCGATCTCCAGTCCCGCCGACTTCACCTGCAACTGTCCGGTAAGCAGGTTGAATTCAACCGAACCCACGCCTTCAATCTTTTTGACCTCCTCCTGGAGGCCTGCCGCGCAGTTCGGTCAGTCTACGCCGATCACCTTGATTTTCAGGGTTTTATTTTCGTCTATCTGCACTTCCATGATATTGTCTCCTTAATATTCAACTACGTCTTACAAAGATCGTGCCGGCCATATCGGTGTCAACGGCATATTCACTGTACCCTACTGAGAACACAAAAGAAGGGAAAACATGTTCCAGGAAAATGGCATTGCCCGGCAGGACACCCATTGCCATGAGTTTTTGCAACTTTTTAGAGTCGCCGGCCCTTATGTAGGCGATCACCCCTTTTTCACCCTTTTTCAGACGAGTCAGAGGGACAACAAATTCCTCCAGGGTTTTCCGTGCTTTCAGACAGCATTTCCCGGGCGGTATCGGCTTGCCGTGAGGACATGTTGCGGGATGCCCCAGGAGCCGGCATATTTTTTCTTCGATCCCCTTTTTGACGACATGCTCAACCTGGCAGGCTGCTTTTTCCATGTCCGCCTGATCTATATCAAGCACATCATAAAATAGCCGCTCGGAAAGCCGGTGCCTGCGGATCATTTGCTCGGCCGCGAGTCTGCCGGAAGGCGTAAAATGCAGCTTGTTCCCAAATTTTTGAACCAGGCCGTTTTTTAACAGATCTTTCAAAGGAACGTCTATCTCTTCATCCATATAATTTAACGCAATCGCATCCGTTTCGGATTGTTCCTCCAGGTACTCCCATAATTTTTCCAAAGCTTCCTCAATTTGCTCATCATCGATCATCAGGGGTTCTCCTAAAATTTTTCCGGATATGACGGATTTTTTTTATAAAAGCCGGCTCCTGTGGAAACTCGTATTCACAATAAGGGCATTTGATATTTCTGCACCCCCCGAAAAATGAGCACGCCCGGCATGCCTTTTTGGCATCCGATTCGACAAATTCTTTCCGGCAAAAAGGACAAATCATAATTGCACCCCCGAAAGCTCCAGCAGAACATTCACCAGTCCGCCTACCAGAAAGGCAAAAGGAAAAATAAATAATCCGATCGCACAAGCCGTCTTTAACCCGCGTTCTTTTTTCATTATCATAAACTGGGCGATACAGGGGACAAACAATGTCAGCGTGATGGCGGCAACCGCCAGCTGGTTTCCGGTGAGGGCTCCGGCTCTTTGAAGATCATATAGACCGGCGGCACCATAATCCCTGCGGAAAAAGCCGAAAAGGAAAGCCACCGCCGCTTCGCTCGGAAGACCGATCCAGGACATGACATACGACAGCCCGGAAACAATGATGTCAAAGGTACGCGTAATCCTCCCAAGCCAGATCAGCAAGCTGGCCAGGATGAAAAGTGGCAGGATTTCCGTAAAATACCACTGCATCCGGGTGTAGGTCTTCATAAATACGGCCGCCGGCCGAGGCAGGCGCAATGGGGGAACCTCCATATAAAAATTGGGGCGCTCACCCGGCATGATTTTGGCCGTCAAAAAGCCGATCAAAAGAAAAACCGTCAGGATAAATCCCGCCCAAACCCCCATAGCCGCAGGTTCCTGGGACAGCATACCGAGAATTACACCAAGTTGAGCACTGCAGGGGATCGCAAGCGCCAGAAGCAGTGTAGCGATAATCCGTTCCCTTTTCGTCTCCAGGGTGCGGGTAACCATGGTGGCCATGGTGTCGCAGCCAAGACCGAGGGTCATGGGAATCACTGCCCGTCCGTTAAGGCCGATCTTTTTAAAAACCCGATCGACCAGCATCGCTAGGCGGGGCAGATAGCCGGAATCTTCGATAATGGAAAACGCAATAAAAAAAGTCCCCACAATCGGCAGGATGATAGCGATGGCGTAACGTATGCCAAGCGTAATAACTCCGTATTTTAGCCCGATCAGCTCTTGTATCGGCTGCCAGGGGATATAGCGGGTGAGAAACGCATTGACCCAAGGGTTTATATAGACCCCGAATACGTCCGTTTCCAAAAAATCGACGACGGTTCCGGCGCCGAATTCTCCGACAAACTTGTAAAGGCCAAAATACAGTACAAAAAGCAGGATGGGGACACCGGTTATCGGATTCATGGTCCATTCGCTTAGGCACTTTGAGAAAGAGCGGCCCTTGTACGGCGGGTGAGAAAAAACCGTCTCGTAAATCCGTGTTGCGCTTTGGTGAAGCGTCATCGATACCGTGTAACTGACGGGCTCATCCAGTCTTTCCTGCAACTCTGAAAGGGTTGCATTTAATACACCGTTCGAATCCTTTTCAGGGGCTCGACTCATTTCCCGGATACCCGGGTCGCCCTGTATAAATAGGAGAGCCTGGGATCTCCGGCACAAAGCGCACTGAACGCTCATGAGAGGGGCAATGACACTGAGCGCTTCTTCGATAGGTGCGCCGTAATCAATCTTGTGGTTATTTCCATGGTGATTGCATGCGGCCAGTTTTTCCTTTAATTCATCGATCCCCATGCCTGAGAGGGCTGAAGTTGCCACAACCGGAATCCCTAACTGCTGCTCTAGTCGACTTGAGTCGATTTGGATTCCCAATCGGTTGACTTCATCAATCATGTTAAGAACCAAAACTACCGGCAATTCGGCTTCGATCAACTGCAATGTCAGCGAAAGCATTCGCTTCAGATTCTTGGCATCGATAACATGCAGAACAGCATCGGCTTTGGAGAATAACAAAATGTCGCGGGTGACGCGCTCTTCTCCGGTAATGGGAAGCAGTGAATACATTCCCGGCGTATCTTCCACGGCAAATTCTTCATCGCCTATCTTGCATTTGCCCCTGGAAACCGCCACCGTCGTTCCGGGGTAGTTGGAAACTACTACATATGTACCGGTCAAACGGTTGAATAATGCGCTTTTGCCGACATTGGGGTTTCCCACCATGACAATCTTTTTAAGCCAAAAATCCTCACTGGTTGCACTGGTGTGGCAAGCACAAACGCTGTTTTGACCCATGTAGACCTCCTTAAATGCTTAATTCAGATTTCATAAAATGTTAAAAAACAGGTCTCCTTGGGGGGGACATTATTTATGTATATTAGCGCCCAATTGAAGACTTGAGAAATTAAAGGATAAAATCAATAAATTAAAACAGATAGGATTCCTTCAATTCTCAAATTCTTCAATCCTTTAATTCCTGAATTAGACCTGTGTCCAATTTTCATACAATCTCCCCGAAATTAAGGAGTCCTATCTATTTCCCCAAGCTGAATGCCAGGCCTGCAATTGCCATATGAACACATGAAGATCTATTCATATTTATAGGCAAAAAAAATCCTATTTCTCCTCCACATGCCGGAGGCCCTCTTCAAATAGATTGCGGATGTGGTCGTCATCCAGCGAATAATAGGCCATTTTCCCCTCTTTTCTGAATTTAACCAATTTAGCGGCACGTAACAGGCGCAACTGGTGAGAAATTGCGGACTGGGTGGCGTCAATTAAAGCAGCAATATCGCAAACGCACAGCTCTTCCATGGAAAGGGCATGCAGAATGCGCACGCGGGTAGCATCACCTAAAACCTGGAAGGTATCGGCAAGTTCAAAAAGGGTTATTTCAGGCTTCATGTTTTTTTTAGCCCTCCCGACTCGTTCCTCGTCTACAAAATTTATCTGGCAAACATCGTTGGCCGTCGGCATAACTTTCCTTTTATGACAAAGTGTTCATGCGTTCATATGTTCAAAAGCATCAATATAGAATTTCAGCGGAACCGTCAAGGAAAATAATCGACATTGTTATCATGGCTCCTCGTCTGCCTCTGCCATTGGGTGGTATTTTCATCGCAGTTCGGATCCTCACGCCATTCCCGTAGCAGATCGGTTGGTACGGTTTGATACGGCTGGGGGCCTTCGGTCGGACCGGAAAGATCAGGCTGCAGCGCTCGATAACTATCTGTTTGCGACTGCTTCACGGTCCCCCCCGGTACATTGGGATCAACCGTTGAATCTTTAAAATTCACTGCCGCTATGGAGAATATGGCAGTGGCGGCAACCGCAACAACCGCCAAAAGCCAATGGCGAAGGATAGAGGACGACAAGGAGTGTTCTGGTGACAACCCTCCCGTGGCTGGTTTCTCAGGATTTGATGATGCAACTATCCCCCTAATTTCATTGCGGAAAAGTTCCACCGACTCCAATCGATCCTCTTTGTCTTCAGCCGTGGCCTTCTGAATAATCCGATCCAGTTTCTGAAAAAAAGGTGTGCCGCCATTGGACAGACAGACACGTTTTAAAGGCGGTATCTCCGAGGTTAGCTTGCCGGCAACCGCTTCAAAAAGTATCTTTCCCAGCGAATATACATCGGCCTTCTGGTCAGCTCTGCGAAAGTCGAAAAAATGCTCCGGAGACATATAGGCGGGTGAGCCCTTGACATCGATGGACCGGGTCACGGACCGCATGCGATTGGAATGAGCCAGCCCGAAATCGGCAAGTTTTGGTATGTTTCCATCCATGAGAACATTTCAGGCTTCAGGTCCCTGTGAACGATGCCGAGCATATGCAAGACTTCCACACCGTCAAGTACCGGTATAAAGTAGTCGATGATCCAGCTCTTGACAGCATCCTCATCCGGATAAAAGCCGTCTTCAGACAGGGTTTCCCTGAGCGTATTGCCTGGAATATATTCCATGGCGATATACTCAACACGGAACGATTCCCCCTTATCTATGATTTCCACGGACCCGAAGTCATAAATGTGCAATACGTTGGTATGCCGGGCAAATGCCATTGCCTGGACTTCGGTATGAAACCGGCTGAGTGTGTTGTTGATCTCGTCTGGATCATCGTCAAGAGATTCGAGCCACTCTTTGGAAATGACCTTAATGGCCACATCCCGTTTCAGATTAAGCTGATGGGCCCGATAAACCTCACCCATACCGCCTTTGGCAATAAATTCGAGA
>JAJRYW010000135.1 GCA_024275555.1 Calditrichota bacterium
CAAAACATCGCAGGCAAAAATTGCCGCAACCAAATGGGCCTCGAAGTGGATGATCTGGCTCCAGAATTTGATGGAATTTTTTGCTTTCTTCGCATAACCGAAATCGATGGATACAACCAAATGAACATTGTTGCTGCTTTTTGGAACGGATTGCTAAGACTCTTCCAAACCAGGCGCTATATTCTGCTGGCTTTCGGCGTCAATTTTCTGCTGGCCCTGGTTTTTGCCGCCGGCCTGGCTTCCACCCTGAGCGATTCGCTGGGCCATAGCCTTGCCGGTGAAAACTTGCGCAACGGGTTTGATCCCCTCTGGCACCAGGCTTTCTCGGCCCAGGCAAGCGGTTTGGCTGCCGCCTTTCGGCCTGCCGTGGTCGGGATCGGCGCGGTTTTTGAGAGCCTGGACACCATGCTCAGCGGAAATTTCCTGCAAGAGTATTGGGGCGTCGTCGCCCTCGGCGTTCTCTACATTTTGGTATGGACCTTCTTAGCAGGCGGCTTTATTTCCCTGTATGCGGAAGAGAATGAGCAACCCTCGTTTTTTCAGCGCGCGGCAGATTTATTCCCCCGTTTTTTTGTCCTAACCGTGATGGCCGGAGTCGTTTACTTTCTCCTGTTTCATTTTGGGCTGGACTTGCTTTCCGAGGCGGTGAAGGCCCTGACCCGGGAAACCATCGACGAGCGAATTGATTTTTTATACACCGCCGCAAAATACCTGGTAATCTGGATGCTGATCTGGACGGTCAACCTGATTTTTGATTACAGTAAAATTCTCACCGCGGTCTCCGGGCACAAAAACACCTTATCTGCGCCGCTCAAAGCCGCAAGTGTGATTTTTTCCAATTTCCGTAAAACCTACGGATTGTATTTTCTGATTGGGCTGGTCTGGGCGGGGATGCTACTGCTCTATTGGCTGATCGCCCCCGGCGCCGGCCAGTCATCCGGGTTCGCTATCTTAGCGGCATTCGCGGTTGGCCAGCTATATTTGTTGATGCGGATTGCCCTGCGCTGCCTGTTCTATGCCGGGCAAACGACGCTGTTCAAATCGATTTCGGAGGAATAAAAGGCCGGGCAGTCATCCTGCACCCCCCAGCGCAGCTCATAAAACTTTTTTGACTTAACTGTCGACGAGGTTAGCTTAATGAGACGTGAATTAGTTTCGAAAAAATGAAATGTATTTGTGTAGTTGCCTTCAAGCAAAAGTAATGTCCCCCTTTAATCCCCCCGGCTGGCCGGGAGGGAAACCGGCCTCCCTCCCCGATTTCGGGGAGGGCCGGGGTGGGGAAATTTCATGGGAAACTCGTTCAGCATATTTAAACAATTACATTTTCATACTAATTCACGGGTCTATAATCGACCCAGGCTACCCTGGCGTTTGGCAATCGAACGGGAAAAATCGATTTATTGTTTTTCAATATGCTCAATATTCCTGAGAGGTGCTCGCTATCTATAGTTCCCGGATGTTCCGTTCCGGTTAGAGCAGATCGTCACCGGTCATGTTTCACCGTTATTACGACGTTCCCCCGCTTATGCCCTTTGTCGACATACCTGTGCGCCTCGGCAGCCTGTTCCAGCGGATAGCGCCGATCTATGACCGATTTTATCTTTCCGGCCTCGATAAGCCCCTTCAACTGTTTCAGGAATTCCCGAAGCTCCGGAACGGGCAGGATGCCGGTAGCCGAGAACTTTGCTTTTTTACTGCCGATCTTTGCCGTCCACAACATCTGCAACAGCAGCGGCAGCCCCAGCACCGGTGAAAGATAGAGGCCCTTTTGCGAAAGCGCCCCGTTACAACGCGGGAAGGAACTTTTGCCCACCGTATCATAAATAACATCGTAGCTCCGGCCGGATTTGGTAAAATCCTCTTTGGTGTAATCGATAACCTGCCCGGCGCCCAGGGATTTTACCATTTCCACATTGGCGGCGCTGCACACCCCGGTCGTTTCCACCTCAAAGTACCTGGCAAGCTGCACCGCCGAAGTACCCAGGCTTCCCGAAGCGCCGTTGATCAGAACGCTCTGCCCGCGCCGAATTTGTGCCATGGCGACAAGAAAGTTCCAGGAGGTTAACGCCCCATCACAGACGGGGGCGGCTTCTTCATACGTCATATTGGAAGGTTTTCCGGCCAGCAGCCCCTCCTCAGGCATACACACATACTCGGCGTAAGCGCCAAAATCCAGGCCGGTTTCCCCAAAAACCGGGTCGCCTTCTTTAAATTGCGTCACATCCTTGCCCACCGCTTCAATCTCCCCGGCGAAACCGGTTCCCGGTATCGGATGCTTTGGTCTCATCAGGCCCAGGAAAAACCGGCCGTAAAAGGGGACGCCTTTGCGGATCATGCTGTCGGCGGCGGTGACGCTGGCGGCGTGTATTTTTATCCGTACTTCGTTGTCCCCGGGCGCCGGCTTTTCTACTTCCCGGAACTGAAGAACCTCCGGTGATCCGTATTTTGTGCATACAATTGCTTTCATTCCGTATCTCGCCTTTCTTCACTCAATATGTCAATCACAAGTTGAACTTAATTTGACGCAGAATACCGCTGATTGGGCAGATTTCCACTGAGATCATTTTTATATATCCTGAATTTTTGATGCTTTTAATATCTTTCCCCGGTTTTTTCGCTTTCCTCTAACAACCGGGATGAATAAGGATTTAAGTGGATCGACTCTTTTCATTTTTAAAACAATTTTCAGCGTTTCTCTTTCTTCTTCAGCGTTTCTCAGCGTCAAATTTTCAACTCGTGATTCGCATTCAATGTTAATTTCGTCTCTTCCATACAGAGAAGACGTTCTCTGATCGTATCCGCATTATTGCCAGAAGGTTAGAAATGGTGTGATTCTGTTTTCTCTTGGCCGGGTTAAGGCTTCGGCAGTTCCTTAAGCCTCCGGGTTTGGGACACAATAGCTCTTTAAGCTTCGCTATGCAAGGGAAAATGGGAGCAGGGGTATTGGTTAGGTGATAAGAAACAAGGGCAGTGACGAGGGGGTGAAACCAATTATTTTCTGCCAACGTCCGGTACTGAATTTCCGCAACTAAGGTAACGATTTATTTATTTGCCTTTTAAAATCCTCAATGCTTCGGAAATATACTCGCTGTCTATCTTCTTTAAGCCGATCCTTCTCAGGAAAAGATAACCCCATACACCCAACCCGAGAAGAAATTGGATCATATCGTAAACATCTAATTCTCCCACACCAAGCCAAATAACGATTCCTGCGCTCAGGATGATAAAAAATCCCATAATAATGAGTAAGGTTAAATTATTGCGTTTCTTTCTCCCGACCCACTCCAACAGCGCTTCTTCCGTGGGGTTCTTTTTGGCATGGTAGGGGAGATTATTGAACAGTTTTTTCGGGTCCGGCAGGAACATTAGCTCTTCCAGAAAGCGGGAATATTTTTCCGTACCGGCGTCGGTAGTAAAAACATCCGGCAGGGAAGCAAGCTCCACACCGATTTCTTTCAGATATTTTGATAACTGCAAGAGCCGCAGCCGTCTCGGCAGAACCAGCCTTACCGTCA
>JAJRYW010000136.1 GCA_024275555.1 Calditrichota bacterium
CCAACACGGCGGAAATGATCACCCAGCTGGACGTGCTGGTGGCGCTGCGCCGCTTTGAGGAAAAAGCCGGTAAGAGTTTCCCTCTCAGTGACCTCCTGGCCAAAAACCTGCTGTATTTTTACAACACCGCCTATCACACCGTTGTAAACAATGTGCCGCCAGAGGGTGTTTCACGCGGGGATAGCTGGTATGCTGTGCAATTGCACCTGGGGCTCAGTGCACTGGCGCTAATGGGCGATCAGGCCGCGCAGACGCTGCTGTTCCTTTCTGTGCCGGCCCTGATGGATTTTGCGCGAAATGTGAATTACGAATTCCCGGTCTTTTTCGATTACGCCAGCAAACAGCCCATTGAAGGCTCGGAACCGGACGTCGCAGGTGCTTACGCTTATCTGATGCTGGACCTTTTCGAACTGTCCGGAGACAGCGATTATCTGGAAGAAGCCAAGACAGCGATTGCGCATATTCAGAACAAGCGCTTTAACCTGGTTTACGAGGTACACATGACTGCAGCAACGGTTGCCGCCTGCGCGCGCCTGTATCACCTCACCGGAGACCCGGCCTACCTGCGCATGAGCTACATGCCTCTGGCGGGCATCTTTCATCTGGTCTGGCTGTGGGAATGCGACTACGGCTACGCCCGGGATTACCCCACATTTTTCGGCCTCAGTCCCATGAAACGGGCCGGATATGTTGCGGCAAAAGAGGTGCACGAGACCTGGTATTACCTGCGCCAGTATCTGCAATTGGTGGGGGAAGACATCCCGGCTTCCGCAGCCACTCTTGTCCGGGCATTTTTGCGCTATGCGCCCGCGGTAATCCACGCCGCGCTACCGCCGTTTATGCCGCAGGAAGCGCTCTTTCTCGGTCAGGCCACATACGACTCATACAACAACCCGGACCTCGCCATACCGGTGGAGGATTTGCGCACTGGATTCAGCAAATCAGGACAGATTGGGCAGGAAATTTACGGCGCCGGCGCGCCCTTCACCTTTGCATTGGAACAGCTCACCCGGGTTGGCGAAAGCAGATCTCTGGCCCCCGTGCGGGATTACGAATTGATGCAGCTATACCCCAACCCAATTCGTGCTGATTCCGGTCAGGGCGTTTTGCACATCATCCTCAACCCGAAATCGCTTTCGCAGGAGCGCGTCAATTCCTATCATTTAAGTGTTTACAATTTGTTGGGACAAAAGATCTGGGAAAAGCGCATCGAAAACAGTGCCGGAAAAACATTGGTGGTGAACTGGCGTCCCGGCAGGCAACGGGCCCTCTCGCCAGCCAGCGGCATTTATTTCATTCGCCTGAAAGCAGGTTCTGCGGTAATGAACAAAAAAGTGTTGTTTTTGCGTTAAATAATATTTGATTTAGGCCGAATAGGAATGGTAAATACCAAATTCAGGAGGAGAGAAAAGATATGATTCATGTTGAACGCATTGGCAAAGCGCTTTTGGAGGCTATTGAAGAACACGCGTGGGAGTCACAGGCGGTTTTGAATCCGGCCAGCATCCGCGAGGGGGATGAGGTGCACCTACTCTACCGTGCCGTGGAGGGAAACAATTATTCCACAATCGGTTACGCCCGGTTTGACCGGCACGGAAATCTCCTGGAACGCCGGCCCGAGCCGGTGATTCATCGGGAAATGGATCAGGAAAAAAAGGGTTGTGAAGATCCCCGCATTACATATATGGATGACCGTTACTTTATTTTCTACACGGCATACGACAATGTCAATTGCCGTGTGGCACTGGCATCTACCCGGGACTTTATTTCTTTCGAAAAACACGGCATTGTGGGTCCCGACGTATGGGACAAGGATGCAATGATCTTCCCGGAGAAGATTAACGGCAAAATTATCTTTATTCACCGTATCGAACCCAATATTCAATTTGCCGTGTTCGAAGATATGGAGCACCTGCTCGATCCCGGAGAGCATTACTGGCCTGCGCATCTCGCCAAATTGGACAATTACACGGTCATGCGCCCGCTGTTTGAATGGGAGACCACGAAAATCGGGGGCGGGCCGCCGCCAATCAAAACCGAGGAAGGCTGGATTTTTATCTACCACGGCGTGGACCGGGATTTCGTCTACCGGGCCGGGGTTGCCCTCCTGGACCTGGACGATCCCTTTCGCGTGGTCGCGCGCCTGCCGTATCCCATTCTCGAGCCCGTACTTTCCTACGAACTTATCGGCGATGTGAACAACGTGGTATTCCCCGAAGGCACGGCGCGGTTCGATGATGACCTGTTCATCTATTACGGCGCGGCAGACAAAGTGATTGGCTGGGGAAAAATCAGCGTCTCAGAATTGTTGGATGAATTGAATAAATACCGCATTTGATGAAAACGTATTTTTTGGCGTTGTAGGGGCGCAGGATGTTGCGTCTCTACAACGCCCCTACATAATGATAATTCCCTACACCACAACCACCCCACAAAACAAAATTGATTCTTGCCCATCGCCATGTTATATTTTGATTGGACAAATTTTGGGGAAAATAGGGGCTCAATATCTTGACACCCTCCATACGGGAGAACCGTTATGAAATTAGCGCATGTTTTGCTGTCAGTTGCCCTGTTTGCCGTTGCAATTCCGGGCACCCGTGCCAATGATTCCTTTCGCGAGGTTTATTTTAATACAGCCGACGGCGGGATTGTTTACGCCAATCTTTATGGCAGCGGCGAGATTGGCGTGGTGCTGGCACATGGAGCGGTATTCAACAAAGAGAGCTGGGATCCGCTGGCCCGGAAACTTGCAGAGAAGGGCTACATGGTCCTGGCCATCGATTTCCGTGGCTACGGAAAATCCAAACCGGGTAAAGAAGCACGTGCACTTTACGAAGATGTCCTTGCTGCTGTGCGTTACCTGCGGAAGATCGGGGCGAAGCGGATTGCGGTAATTGGCGGCAGCATGGGCGGAAGAGCCGCCGCCATGGCCGCGGTGAACGCTAAAGAAGGAGAGATCGATCAATTGATTTTGCTCTCACCCGCACCTATTGCCACTCCGGAAAAAATAAAAGGCGATAAGCTATTTATCGTGAGCAAAGACGAACAGATAATGCCCCTGGTCAAGGAGCAGTTCGAAAAGGCACCGGAACCCAAGAAGCTGATTGTGCTGGAAGGCAGTGCCCACGCCCAGCATATTTTCAAATCGCCTCAGGGTGAACGCCTTACGCACGAGATTCTGAATTATCTGGGCAAACTGGCCGAGAAAAAGCCCGCCAGGTGATGTTGGCACCAAAAAGTTATATTGAAATTTTTAAGTAATTCATTATCACACATGTCCTGGTAATTCGTTCTTTGTATCCTTGTCCTCAAAAATAATTCTTGCTAACCATTTGAATTACAAATTGATAAACGATCTATAACGCACGATTCTGAATAGTAGCGGCCGAAAGGGGTCGGTATATCGAAATCCCGGGAAAACCAACTCTACTCCAATAATTGCTGACAAGTTTCTCTGTGAATTCCGGGAGCTCCGTGCGAAAACATTGTTTCACTATCATCGCAAAACTGCGATAATCACCGGCTTTTCTCCCGAGAATTGCCCGGATAAATAAAATTGATATTGTTCACCGCCTATTTTATATTTTGAAAAAGAAATTTTTTACGCTTTTCACCAAAACGGGGATCGAGTAAAACAGGACATGGCAAATAAAATCAGTGATAAGAGCAAAAAATACCTGAAGATCCTTACCGGCGCTCTGGTTCTCCTCTCGCTCCTGTTTCCCGGATCCGGCTGCGAGATCAATCACGGCATCTCCCCGGATCTCGGCACTATCCGGGGCCGCATCATTTTCCAGCACCGCACCACTTCGGCCATTATGCAAACAGACGAAATCCGCGTGGCCGTTGCCCACCGCTTTCCGCCCACGGAATTCACCGAGCTCATCACCAGCCCGCCCCTGCCCAAATGG
>JAJRYW010000137.1 GCA_024275555.1 Calditrichota bacterium
ATGGCAATCCCGCCCTGGCGATGGCCATTTCGCCTGTCAACCCGGATGTGGTCTATGTGGCCACTGCGCCGGTGCTCTACCGGGCCGGCGTGTTTGTCACCCAAAACGGCGGCTTTAGCTGGACCAACATTACCGGCAATCTACCGGATCGTTACCCGGTGGATATTGCGATTGATCCCACCAATGATGCCGTTGCCTATGTGGTATTTTCCGGGTACGGCACCTCGCATGTCTTCAAGACCCAGGATTTTGGCGCCGCCTGGCAGGATATCGGGGGATTGCTGCCCGATGTCCCCACCACCGCCGTGGTGATCGACCCGGATTACCCCGACCATGTTTACGTGGGTGCGGATTTGGGGGTGTACGTTTCCTTAGACGGCGGTTTAACCTGGCAGACCTTCCAGAACGGTATGGAAGATGCCGCCATTGTGATGGATTTAAGTATTGTGCCCGGAACCCGGAAAATCCGGGCGGCTACCCACGGCCGGGGGGCTTTTGAGCGGCGATTGATCGACCAGCCTACCGGCATAGCGGGGGATAATCAACCGCCGGTGAAGGGATTTTACCTGGCCCAGAATTATCCCAATCCGTTTAATCCGTCGACCAATTTGCGATTTCGGATTGCGGATTTCGGAAAGGTGACGTTGACGGTCTTCGATATGAGCGGGCGTAAGGTGAAGACGCTGATCAACCAGACTCTTTCTGCCGGTGTGCATGAAGTTCGGTGGGATGGCACTGATGAGAACGGGCGCCGGGCGGCCAGCGGCAGCTATGTCTACCAACTGCGGGTAGTCAAACAGGCGTTTAGCCGGACGATGATGCTGGTGAAGTGATGCGTGAAGGATGATGAGTATCGAGTAACGAATAACGAGTGGGATGTTGCGTAGTGCGGGGATGTGGAGTGTTTGGGTTTTTGTTGGGGGAATTCTCCACGGGTTGGGCAAACCCGGTTTGAATATGTTTTTTCAGTGGGGTATATTGATCTATACCTTGATCGTGCGGCGCTGGTAATAAACAACTCAGGTTTGGTAGAGATATAAAGATCACCCCGTTGTGGATAATATGGAGGCTGCCATGAGAACCTTTATTTTTATGGCAATTCATTTTGCTCTTCTCTTATCATTTTTCATGTTCGGACAGGAGCGTAAAGAAGTTCAGACCAAAGTAACATCTGCTACGGTGTTCAGTAATCGCGCGATGGTTACCCGGCAAGGGAGTGTGCATCTTCCCCGGGGCGCGTTCCGGTTGGTATTATCCCCCTTGCCGTCGGAACTGTTGGATGAGTCCGTGCGTGTTTCCGGAAAAGGAACGGCGTCAGTAAAAATTCTGGATGTAAAAGTGGAGACAGAGTTTACCCCGGTGATTCAGCAGGAAGCGTTGCAAAAACTTCAGGCAAAATTGGATTCGCTGCAATGGGAAGATCAGTCGGTATCGGATCGCATCACTATTCTGGAATCACAGAAGAGTTTTATCGAATCGTTGAAAGCCGAGTCTGCCGGCGAGATCAATAAAAATATGATCATTAATAAGCCGTCCGTGCAAGATTTACAGGAACTGCTCAATTTCCTTCGGAGCAATTTAAGCAACATATATGCGGATTTACGAAAAGAGAAACTGCATCAGAAAAAAATAGAAAACGAAAAAAGGATTTTTGAAAGGCAAGAAAAAGGTGACCTATGATTTTGAGATCATCGTAACCAATACCAAACAAAGCCCGGAACGTATTGAGGTTTTAGATCAGTTGCCGTTATCCCGGAACAAGAAAGTTAAAATCGAACTGTTAAAACCCGATAGGAATGAAGTCTACATCGACAATCAAAACCGGATACGATGGGACTTACAGCTTAAACCGGGCGAGGTAAAAAAGCTGCCCCTGAAATATCAGATAGAATTTCCGGAAGGTGCACAGGTGCAGGGGTTGGAATAATTAACCGGTATTGTTCGGAAGTATTTATTGACTAAAGTGGTTTAGATGCATGTGGTTTGGGAATGCCGGTTCTTATTAAACGAAACACCAGTTTTGTTAAATAAGCCATTATCTTATTTAACGATTGTTAAATATTGAGTGTAATCTTACTATCTAAATTAGATGATTGACCCCTGTGATTAGAAAAACCCAGAAGGGATTTTGCAATGACGAACAAGGGCGTGAAAAACCTGCGGGTTTCTGTAAAACCGGAATTGTTGCGCTGGGCAAGGGAGCGGGCTACGCGGTCTATCGCCACCCTGGGAAAAGCTTTTCCGAGAATTGAAGCCTGGGAAAGCGGAGAGGCGCAGCCCACCTTAAAACAATTGGAACGTCTGGCAAAGACGCTCCATGTACCGTTGGGTTTTCTTTTCCTGGATTCCCCTCCGGAAGAGCCGCTGCCCATACCTGATTTTCGAACAATGCCCCACATCGAATTTTCCGGATCGAGCCCGGAGTTACTGGATACGATTTACTTATGCCAGCAGCGGCAGGAGTGGTATCGAAACTATCTTTTATCTCTTGGCGAGGAGCCATTACCCTTTGCCGGTGCTGCCAACCTGAATGACGCTACAAACACCGTTGCCGCCGATATACGAAAGCACCTGAAATTAGACATGGAAGAACGGCGCAACATTCCCACCTGGACCCAGGCGCTGGGCCGGTTCATTGATCAGGTAGAAGCCATCGGCATTCTGGTTATGGTCAATGGCGTGGTAGGAAACAATACCCATCGCAAACTCGATCCGGAAGAGTTCCGCGGTTTTGCCCTGGCAGATGAAATGGCGCCCTTAATTTTCATCAATGGTGCAGATACCCTGTCTGCCAAGACCTTTACCCTGGCGCATGAGTTGGCGCACATCTGGCTGGGAGAATCGGGGATAACTGATTCCCGGATTTTTCGGCTCCCCGATGAAGGTGTTGAACGCTGGTGCAATCAGACGGCCGCGGAACTGCTGGTTCCCGGAGAGACTCTGGTACAACTCTATAATCCTCAAAACGAATTACCGGTTGAGTTGAACCGTCTGGTGCGAATCTTTAAAGTGAGCACCCTGGTGATCCTGCGCAGAATTTTTGATCAGGGCTATCTGGATTGGGAAACCTACCGGCAGGTATATCAGGATGAACTGGAGCGCCTGCTGACTTACGAGCGCCCCATAACGGAAGAAGGTGGGGGTAATTTTTACCATACCCTCAACCGGAGAGTGAGCAAGCCCTTTGCCCGTGCGGTTATTGTCAGCGCGCTGGAAGGACAAACTCTTTTTCGGGATGCATACCGGATGCTGGGAATTCGTAAGGGAGAGACCTTTAACAGGTTTGCTCATGAGCTGGGAGTAAAGTAATGGTCTATTTACTGGATGCCAATGTGTTCATTCAGGCGAGAAATCTCCATTATGGCTTCGATTTTTGCCCGGCTTTCTGGGAATGGTTAATTGTGAACAACGGCGCGGGAAAAGTATTCAGCATTGAAAAGGTTGCCGATGAACTTTTAGCCGGAAATGATAATTTGGCCGACTGGGCGCGGGAGCGCGGTTCGTCATTTTTTCTGGTCCCCGATGCAGGGGTGATCAATGCTTTTGGTGAAGTCAGCCGCTGGGTATCCGGGCAGCAATACGAACCTGCAGCAATAAATACTTTTCTGCAGGTAGCGGATTATTATTTGGTTTCCCATGCCCGGGCGCATGGGCGCGTGGTGGTTACCCATGAAATCCCGTCAGACTCCCGGAAGCGGGTGAAGATTCCCAACGCCTGCATTGGATTGGGCATACGGGTTATGACGCCCTACGAAATGCTGCGGGTTGAACGGGCGCGGTTTGTATTGGGAAGGTACGAATAGTGTGTTCAAGTAGAAAACGCCAACGTCCCGAGGTGCAAGCGTAAGTGTTTTACCGGAAGCGTGTGGCCAAATAGTGACCAGTGTATCGTGTGTTTTATAACCATTTGAAATTGGAAATTCAAAACACCTCTAAAACTTTAGAGTTCGTTTGACTCTGGAAATCCATATCAATGGGCAGATTTGTTCTCCGGCAAAAGAACCCGAAGGTTTGGCAGTGCTTGGATGAGCTTTGCGATGAGGATAAGTGGTATACGATCTTTTTGTTCTTCATTGGCCGGAGCGGCTCAAAAAATTATTTTCTTCGCACAAAGGGAACCGAATTCCGACTCAAACTCAAGGAAGATTACGGTTTACCTTATGTTCCTTTTTTTTACGGAAAAATAGAGGAACAAGGAGAAAATACTATCATTCGGGGAGAATTTAAGCTCCAGCCATTTTTTAATTTCATGGTAACCGGGCTACAGGGTGTTTTAGCTATTATTGCTGCTGCAATAATAGCTTTTGCTATAATCCTGATTTGGGGGTATTCGGCCGACCTGTTCAATAAGTTGTTCGTCTCCGTTGTTGCATTTGTTTTGTTATTTGTCTGGATATTGATAATTCGCTGGAAGTTGAGGTGGGGGAGAAGGGAGGCGGAGCGCAAAATTGAATTTATGATCGAATATTGCTTAAAGGGCCGAAAAATAGACTGACAAAACAATCATTCTTCTTTCCTGACTTTGGTAAAAATTCACTCACCACTCACCACTCACCACTCACCACTCACCACTCACCACTCACCACTCACCACTCACCACTCACCACTCACCACTCACCACTCACCACTCACCACTCACCACTCACCACTCACCA
>JAJRYW010000138.1 GCA_024275555.1 Calditrichota bacterium
CTGGGAAAAGGAGTTTAAAGAGAAGATGGGGATTTACAGCTACGTGCCCATTGTGTTCACCTCCGTGCATCAGAAACAGCGGCTGTACAAATTGCTGGACGTCGCCACCGAGGTCTACGGCGAATTTCACAAAAAAATCCGCACCAGCGATCTGAACAAAGTACTTTTGCCGATCATCCACGAGAATAGCCCGCCGGCGGTAAAAGGGAAAGAAGTGAAAATCAACTATATTACCCAGCTAAGAACCGCCGCACCGGCGTTCGGATTTTTCGGCAATCATCCAGAACTGATCCCGGTCAACTACCGGAGGTTTCTGGAGCGGCAGATTCGAAATCACTGGAGCTTTACCGGCGTACCCATTTCCATTGTCTTTAAATCGAAGCACAAAGAAGCAGGTCGCTAACCCTTTTTCGGAGCGATTATGAGCAGAGAGCGGTTCTTTTTTTTCATCCTCCTGGGATGCCTGGCTACCGGCGGCGGGCGGGCTTGGGGGCAACCGGCGGAGTGGCTGCGGAACATGCAAAAGCAGTCCCGCATCCTGACCGACACCTCCCGCCTGGCCCGGAAATGCGCTTTTCCGCTTTTCCTGGAAGCCCGCAGCGGGAACAATCCGGAACTGCAGAAAATTGCCGTCAACTTCCGCCGGGAGAACCGGGCCAAAACCCAGCTTACTTACCGGACGCCGTCGGGAAATTTCGTCATCAGCTATGACACCAGCGGCGTGCAGGCTGTTCCGGACTACGACCGCAACGGCAACGGCCTGCCCGACTATGTGGAGTTCCTGGCGACAGCGCTGGACCGGGCCTGGCAGGTGGAGGTGGACAGCCTGGGCTTTAACCCGCCCCCGGACATCAATAACAATCCCCATACGCCCTACCCGGTGGAGTTGCTAAATCTGCCGCGCTATACCTATGGATTCACTGCTTTAGAGGATACAATCCCGGGGCCGCAACGGCGCTATGTCAGCAGCATTTCCATTACCACCGATTTCGCCTGGATCAACGAAAATTTATACGCCCACGCCAATCCCAACAACGACCCGGTTGTGCGCGACAGCCTGGCCCTGGCGGTCACCGCTGCGCACGAGTTTAACCACGCCCTGCAGTTGGGATACAATTTCTGGCAGAACGACGCCGGTCAATTTGAAGACATCTGGTTTATCGAAAATTCGGCAACCTACATGGAAGAAGTGGTTGCGGATGAGGTGAATGATTATTACCAGTACCTGGATACTTTTTTCAGCCAGACGGATCGCCCCCTGGCGACGCCCAACCAGGAAGCGCGGATATACGGCCAGGCAGCGTTCAACATTATGCTGGGCGAGCTGTACGGGAAAGCCATTACCCGCGAGATTTGGCAGGAACTGCCCAACCGGCGCTTGCTGAGCGCCTTTGATATGGTGATCGGCAATCACAATGCCGGCAGCAGCCTGGAGTCCGAGCTGCTGCGTTTAGCCGCCTGGATATTCTTCACCGGCGACCATTCCGTGCCCGGGCAGTTTTTCCCGGAAGCAACCGATTACCCGCGTCCTCCGGCCCGGCGCAGCCTGGTGGGATTGGCCGGAACTTCCGTAGACGGCAGCCTGCCTGCTTTGGCCTTTCGCTATCAGAGCATCAACCTGGAGGAGGGCGGCGACCTGGGCGCTTTTTTGCGTGCGGACAGCCTGGGAGGTTTTTTGCAGGCAAGTTATTTTGTGGATAACTCTCCTTTTCAGGTTTCCTTTCCGGCCAACGCCTCCACGATTATCCCCCTGGATACGCCCTACCAGTTGCCCCTGGCGGTGTTCAGCGGAAACTGGAAGAGCAGCGCCGCCGAGCTGGACTATCAGCTTCGCCTGCAAATTGTCGCTCAAAACAGCGGGGCGCGGGCCTCGGTTTACCCGGTGGTGGTGCGCCCGGATCAGCCGGCTCAACAGATCAGCTTTTTTAATTTGCCCGAAGAAGGAAGGGTCGAGATTTTCAGCAGCAGCGGGATACACCTTGCCACGCTGCGCCCGGCCGGGGGATCAAACTCTGTTTTTTGGGATTTGCGCACAGATCAGGGAAACCCGGTTGCCAGCGGCGTTTATATCTACCGGGTTGTCGGAAAGAAAAATTCCTCCACCGGCAAAGTGATGATTATCCGCTAACTATTTGAGGCGAGGGAAAACGTGTCCACTTTTTGGCTGTCGATCATCATTGGAGCGCTCTCTTTAGATACCTCCATTGCTTTCCAGATGCTTTTTTCCCAACCGATTTTTGCCTGCACGCTGATCGGCTGGGCCCTGGGCGATCCGCTCACCGGTATGCAAATCGGCGCTTTGATGCAACTTCTGTGGATCAATGTGGCGCCCATGGGCGCAACCATGTTTCCCGAAGGAAATGTGGCCTCGATGGTCGTCGCCGCCATAACGGTTCGGGAAGCCGCTCCCGTCATGGAAGAGAGTGTTTTTACGATCGCCTTCATCATCGGTGTGGCAGTGAGCATTACCGGGGCCTGGCTTACGGTGCTGGACCGGAACCTCAACGGAAAGATTCTCCAATATGCACTCAAAGCAGCCCAAACCGCCGGTTTAAAGCGGATCATGGCTTTAGACGTGCTCAGCATTCTGATTTACTTTTTACTGATGTCCGCCCTGGCGTTTGCCGCCATCACCTGCGGAGAAGCGCTGATCGAGTCGTTCCCGGAGACGTTGCTGGCCTGGAACAAAAAGGTAAGCTTAGTCAAGCCGGCGATTTGGGGCGTCGGCATTGCCCTGTCGATTCGGTTTCTGGCGCAGGCCTGGAGGCAGCAACATGCCAAATAGAGAAGAGAAGCCTATCGTGGACCGGAAATGCAGCAGCGACTCACCGGAAGCCGCCCCCCAGCGGCGCCTGCGCACCCGCGATTTGATCGGCGTGGTTTTCCGCAGTTTCTTTTTGCAATCGGCCTTTAACTTTCGCAGCCTGATCTCCATCGGTTTCGGGATCTGCCTGTTTCCCCTGGCGCGACGGCTTTATCCGGACCGGGAATCCCGGAAAGATTTTTTGGAACGCCATTTTAAATTTTTTAACGCCCACCCTTACATGGCCTCTTTTGCCCTGGGGGTGTCGATCCGCTTAGAAGAAGATTATGCACACGGCGATGAGGAGGCCCACCAAAAATTAGACCGGGTGAAAGAACTGCTGATCAGCATCCTGGGCGCGGTGGGCGACCAACTGTTCTGGATGGGAATCCGCCCCTTTTCCTTGCTGACCGGCGTAGCAGTTCTCTTGTTGCTGCCCGGCGTCCCAGCAAAGCTGATCGGCCTGACCGGCGTGTTTATCCTCTACAACGCCCCGCATCTTTACCTGCGTTTCCGGGGTGTTCAGGAGGGATATAGCTACGGCCTGGAGATTTACAAGTGTTTTCGCCCGGATCGTTTCCGAAATTTACAACGCAGCTATTTTATCCTGGCCGTACTGTCGACCCTGACAATTATAGGCGCACTCGGATATCGGCTGGGGGAGGAGAATCTGCTCTCTCTGGGAGTCGGTCTGGGGAGTGGGATTCTCAGCTATCTTGTTTTTGTCAGATCAAAAAACTTTTATTTCACTATTGCGCTGACGCTATTATTTAGTGTTATTATAGGACTGGTGTATCTCTAAAGATGTATTCAATTTAGCCCATGATCAAAAGAACTTTTCGCATCAAAAATAAAAATGGATTACACGCCCGCCCGGCGGCGGCATTAGTGAAAACCACCGGCCAGTTCAAATCGGACATCCGCATTGCCAAAGACGGGATGGTGGCCAACGGTAAAAGTATTATGGGGGTGATGACCCTGGTAGCCGATTTCGGCAGCGAAATTGAAGTGACGGTCGACGGAGAAGATCAGGAGCAAGCCATGAAAGCTATCGCCGAGCTGATCGAAAATAAATTTAATGAAGAATAACCGCACATGATGTTACCTGCTGCAGGGGGTTGAACATAAATTCTATGGCCAAATCCAAGGGGGACATCGAAACGAGGGCAGAGGTAATTTTAAAGGGAATTGCTGCGTCTCCGGGTATTGTCGTCGGCCCTTGCTACCTCTGTAGTCATCTCAATTGGCAACCGGAACCTCAGGTTGTCGATCCTGCCAACATTCCCACCCAAATCGAGCGCTTCCGGGAATCGGTCGAGCGAACCCATCGCGAGTTGCAAAAAACTTACCGCACCACGCGGGAGCAGTTTGGCCAGGAGCTGGCCGAAGTGCTGGAAATGCAAGTCGCGCTTTTAGAGGATCAGTTCTTCCTCAAAGAAGTGGAAGATATGATCGCGGCCAACAAAGTCGATGCTGCATACGCCACCTTTGTGGTCTTCCGGAAGAAAAAAGAATACTTTTTAAAAATGTCCAACGATTACTTCCGTGATCGCGCTTTTGATATTCAGGCGCTCAAGGAGATGATCATTCGCAACATTGCCGGTTCGGCCCAATCCTGCCTGGAAGATTTTACTCCCGGCTCGATTATCATTGCGGACAACTTAAGCCCCAACGATACGGTGGCGCTGCACCAGAAAAAAGTGTTGGGAGTAGCCACGAACGCCGGGGGGAAAATGTCTCATACTGCCATCGTGGCCCGCTCCCTGGGGGTGCCGGCGGTGCTGGGTTTAAAAAACATTACCGAACGCGTGCAAACCGGGGATGTCATCATCCTGGATGGAAACAGCGGCAAGGTAATCCTGAACCCCAGCGACCGCACCCGGGAGCAGTATGAAACTCAGCAAGAGAAATTTTTGGAAATCCAGCAAATTCTGTTAGAAGAATGCGCCCAGGAAACCTACAGTAAAGACGGCCGGCGAATCTTTCTTCATGCCAATATCGAGTTCGAAGAGGAAATGCCTCATTTGCTGTCGGTAAAACCGGACGGAATCGGTCTTTTTCGCACGGAGGGATTGTTTCTGAACCAGCAGGAAATGCCCTCGGAAGATCAGCAGGCCGAGATTTACTCCCGCGTAGCGGAGCAGATGCATCCCAAACCGGTGGTCATCCGCACCCTGGATATCGGGGGCGATAAAATTGTCCCGGGGATTGCCACAATTTCCGAGGACAACCCTTTCTTAGGCTGGCGGGCCATCCGTTTTTGGCTGGACCACCAGGCGGGATTTGTTATGCAGCTAAAAGCTATTCTGCGAGCCAATATCCACGGCAATGTACAAATTCTGCTGCCGATGGTGAGCAGCCTGGGAGAGGTTTTACAGTCGAAGCAACTATTGGAAGAGGCAAAGCGTCTGCTCAAAAAAGAGGGCAAGCCATTCGGAGAAGAAATCGATTTAGGCATCATGATTGAAATTCCCTCGGTGGTAATTCTGGCCGATATCCTGGCCAGGGAAGTCGATTTCTTTAGTATCGGCACCAATGATTTGGTGCAATATACTCTTGCCGTAGATCGCGGGAACGAGAAGGTGGCCAAGCTTTACTCTCATTTTCACCCGGCTATTCTGCGCATGGTTAAGACGACCCTGGACGCCGGCAAATACGCCGGGATACCGGTTAATATGTGTGGAGAGATGGCCGGAGATCCCCAGGCTATCCCGCTTTTGCTGGCGATGGGGTTCGAGCATCTCAGCGCCTCCCACATGACGGTGCCCCATATCAAGCGAATTATCCGCGAGCTGTCGTTGCCGGAATGTGAGGAGTTGTACCAGGCCGTAAAGTCGCTGGAATTGACCGAAGATATTATCTCCTGCGTCGAGCAATTCTACCGGGAGCGTTTTACCAGTATGCTCGGCGAAACACAGTGAACGGCAAGCTTATGCGCCGGACATTCCCGGGGAGCCGGACATAAAAAAGGATGATTAAACAAGTTTGGTAAAAAACTAAACGAGGAAAGGTTGGCCATGTACGATTATGATCGTTCCAACTTTATCGCTTTTTTAAAGGAGTTTCCCAGTCAAATTGATGAAGCTCTTCAAATTGTCCGCGGGATTCAGCCCCAGGTTGAGGTTGACTCCATCAGCAATGTAATAATTACCGGGATGGGCGGTTCTGCGATTGCCGGCGATTTGATCCTGGGATATTTACATGAAGACCTTAAGCTGCCGGCCATCGTCAACCGGAATTACCATATTCCCCAATTTGTAAACCATAACACGCTTTTTATTGCTGTCAGCTATTCCGGAGATACCGAAGAGACGCTCTCCTCGGTGCGTGCGGCGGTGGAAAAATCCGCCCGGGTTATCGGGATTTCTTCCGGAGGCGAACTGGAAAAAATCTGCCGGGATCATCAGCTTACCCATATTAAAATTCCCGGCGGCTTACCGCCCCGGCAGGCCCTGGGCTATTTATTTTTCCCCCTCTTAGGCATTTTCGAAAATTTGGGAATGATTCCCGGCCAAACCGAGCAAATCGAAGAAACCCGCGTATTGGTTCGGAATTTGGTGAGCCGTTATTCCCCGGAAACCAGCTTTGGAAACAACCTGGCCAACCATATTGCCCAAAGTATCTACCACGCCATTCCGGTTATTTACGCCGGCGTTCCGTATTTGGCCCCGGTAACGGTGCGCTGGCGAAATCAGTTTAACGAAAACTCCAAGGCAATGGCTTTCAGCAATCTTTTCCCGGAGTTGAACCACAACGAAATTATGGGCTGGGAAGGACTGGAAGGAGTGAACAAACACTTCCGGGTCATCATGCTTCGGGACCAGGAAGAAAACCCGCGCATCCGCCAACGGATTGAAATTACCAAGGATATTTTAAGAAAAAAACATATCCTGTTCGGAGAGATCTATTCGGAAGGACATAGCCGTTTGGCGCGTCTGTTCAGTTTGATTGTTACCGGGGATTGGGCCAGCTATTACTGGGCAATGCTCAACGAAATCGACCCGATTAAAATTGACAGTATTGATTTATTAAAACAACGCCTGAGCGAGGTTCGTCCTTAAACCATATCATCGCCGGGCGTAGAGGCCCGGCGGTATGCCTCCGGGCCGTTGGAGGTGGATGGGGACCGGTGTCTCCCCCGGCCTTCAAAGCCGCGCGTGCCCCGATCAATCGGGACAGGTGGGTTCGACTCCCACGCACCTCCGCAAATTTGTAGCTGTTTTTGCACAACTTAGGAAAAAAATTTCCCACTTCTTTGCGGCTTCTGTTTTCACTCTCCCGCAAGTCATAGACCACAGAAATTTGAGTATCTCTATTGTTTACAGCACCTTAAACAGCGAGCCCGAATCCACTGGTATCGTTTTTGTTTATTTCTCACGAGAGCCAGGTTTATTTTTCTGTATTTCCGCGGAAACTTATCCTTCGGACACATAGTTCCGATAAATACTACTTACCCAATTACCCGGAGTATAAATGGGTCGCCGTACTTGTTTCCTGATCGCCCTTTGGTTCGGAATATCGATGGGATATCTTTGCGCCCAGGAATTAATTATCGAGGGCAAAATACGGGACGCCAACACCCACCGGGAAATTCCCGGGGTCAATGTGTTTATCGAAGAGTTGCAGGTTGGCACGGTCGCCAATGTGGCCGGGCGCTTTCGGCTTAAAGTGGTTCGGCCGGAGCCGGACATGCTGGTAACTTTTCAGCATATTGCCTACGACACCCTCCAGCTTCCCATTGAAACGATCCTGAGCAACAACACCATCTATTTGCAGGAACGGGTCATCGCCGTACCGCTTGTTGAGATCGAATCGGTCGATGATCAACTGGAAATCTATAAGGACATTCCCCAAACAGTCTCGGTGATAGACGCCCGGATTTTTGATTTGCACGGTTATATCGATGCCGGCGATTTGCTGCGCAAAGACCACAGCATCCAGGTTGACGAGGAATTGAGCGGCAAAAAGACCGTTTCCATCCGGGGCGGCAGTCCCGATGAAGTGATCGTGCTCTACAACGGCATCAAAATGAACAGCGCCCTGGACAATATTTTTGATATTTCCCTGGTCGACCTGACCGATGTGGCCCGCTTTGAGGTGATTAAGGGAAGCAATACGATTCTGTACGGCCCGGAAGCTTTTTCCGGGGTGATCAACATCGTTCCCAAGGCGCAACAGGACTACAATGTGCGTTTCCAGCAGCGCGTGGGCTCCTACGATTCCGGCTACTGGGGGCTGAATTTCTACCAAAGATTTAACAAGCTGAATGCAGCGTACTCCGTCAAAAAAGGCGGTTCACGCCGTCAATATGCCGATGAGCCGGAAGGACGACGGCTGCTGGAGAACCTTTCGGAGCATCACACGGCCAGTATAGCCTACAATTTTTCCGAGACCGTCACCGGGGCGCCAAAAACATTTTTAAGTGTTATGTACGTGCGCTCCGACCTGGATTATGAAAATGAGCGGGAAAGTGAAACGCTCTCGAATTTTAACCAGATGGTCACCACCCGCTTTAACGGCGATATCGGAAATTTTCGCAACCTGAGCGTCTCTGCCGCTTACCAATGGCTGGACGAAACCCAGTTCCTGCGCTTTTTCGATTTGCCCTCCGACTCCGGTTTTTTAGAGCGGGAGATTGACAACCGCTCCATCCATTTCAACGCCGATAAAACCTGGCGTTTTAAGAATTTTGATTGGCTGATCGGCTACCAGTTTAAGAACAGCCGTTTAGATTTTCTCGACAACCGGATTCTCTTCAGCCAGGAGCCGCTGGGAATTGAATCGGCCTTGCTGGAGCGGCAGAATCACGGAATCAGTTCCATCGGCAAATTCCATTTCCCCACCGGCAGGGATTTTTTCCGCACTTTAAATTTGGATATCAGTTTGCGCTACGATGAGGTGCAGGATCGGCAAATCGTGGAAAACTCCCCCGGGCAGGAGCCGACCAAACTGGTAACAACCGCACAGGAAAATCTTTTAAACCATACCTGGCGGGAGGGGATGGTCAAATTTTCCACCCATGTCAGCGGCAACAACGGCCGGTATGCTTTTAACGGTTTTGTCAACGTGGGCGCCAACGTAAAATTCCCTTCGCTGCTACAACAGATCAGCACACGGGAATTGCTCTCAACCGACGCGTCTCTACCGGCGTTGCGCCCGGAGCGGAATCGCAGCATGGAGGTGGGGATCGATGTAAGCCGCGAAGTGCGCCGGGAGGGCGGCATCTACGGGTGGCGTCTGACCGCCAACGTGTTCCGCAATGTTTATTCGAATAAATTCCGCAGCTATTTTCTCCCCGGCACTCCCATTGCCGTCTATGATAACGTCAAAACGGCAAACCTCACCGGCTTCGAAACCAAGCAGAGCCTCTTTCTGTTCAAGAAAAAGATGACCATGGAATTCGGAGCGTCAAGATATTTTTTCTCGGATCAAGCGACCTTTCCCTTCAAACATGACCGTAAATACACTTTCGATATCATGCTGGATCAAGCCGGTTATTCAATCCAGTTCCACGCCTTTAAAGAAGGGGAACAGGTGGCGCAGATTCGCAATATTAATGGCGGATTTTCGGAGGTGTTTATTCCCTCGTACACGAATATCGATGTGCACTTCAGCAAGGCCTTCGAACTGAAACGGGTAAAGCTGATTTTAAATCTCTCGGCGCGGAATCTGCTCGACGACCAATTTCAACTGGAAGGGCTGGCCCTGCGGGATCGGCGCTTTTATCTGACCCTGGGCGTGCAATACTAACCGCCGCGCCTGTCCGCACCGGTCTCTTCAGCAAAAACACAGATCAGAAAGATGCACAGGGGAAAGATGCGCCGGCGCCGAAAAACGGATTGCCGAAATACCCGGGGGCCGAGGTTGTCCCGTTATCGAAAATGGCCGGATCAATTCTTAGCTTTCATCAACCCGATTCCGTATTGAAATTATGCGTCTTCGACTCATTTTACTGATATTTTTACCGGCAATGCTGGTTGCCCGGGAAATTGTTTTAGACCTGCGGGTGCGGGACCGGAATACCCACCAGGGCATTGCCGGCGTCAACGTCTACATCCCCGGGCTGAAAACCGGTGCAACCACCCGCTCGTCCGGCCGCTTCATACTTCGGCTATCCGATCCGCCCCTGCAGGCCAGGGTATATTTTGAGCACGTCGGATTTGATACGCTCAGCATGACCATCGCCGCGCTCCTGAAGGTGAAAGATGTCTTTCTCCAGGAGCGGATTATCCCCCTGGAAGCCGTTGAAATTGAATCCCCGGAATATCAAATGGATATCCGCAAAGATTTGCCCCAAACCACGGCCGTCCTGGAATCCCGGCGGTTCGAGCTAAAAGGATATGTGGACGCAGGCGATCTGCTGAAGACCGATCACAGTATCCAGGTGGATGAATTGATCAGCGGGAAAAAGACCGTGGCCATCCGGGGAGGCAATCCGGATGAAGTGGTGGTGCTCTACGACGGCATCAAGCTGAACAGCACCCTGGATAATGTCTTCGATATGTCGCTGATTGACCTGGAAGACATCTCGCGTTTCGAAATAATCAAAGGCAGCAACACCTCGCTGTACGGATCGGAGGCCTTTTCCGGGGTGATCAACATTGTTCCCAAAACCCGGCAGGATTACAAAGTGCGCTTCCAGCAGCGGGTGGGCGCGTATGATTCCGGAAGCTGGGGATTGCACCTCTACCAGAACCTGGGACGATTGTTCGGTTCTTACAGCCTCAAAAAAGGGGGCGCGCGCCGCCGCTATGCCGGCGAGCCGGAAGGGCGACGGCTTTTGGAAAATCTTTCCGAGCACCACACCGGCAGCCTCTCCTATCAGTTTCCCGGCAAATCTCCGCGAACCCTTACGGCGATGTATATCCGCACCAACCTGGACTACACCAACGAGCGCGATAACGAGACGCTGAATAATTTCAATCAACTGCTTTCCGCCCGGTTCCGGGGGAGCCTGGGCGGCTTGCAGGAACTGAACATTTCCACCGCCTACCAATGGCTGGATGAATCGCAGTTCCTGAATTTTGTGAACCCGGAACAAGAGAATCCCCGGCCCAACTTTCTGGATCGCCGCATCGACAACCGCTCCTGGCATATTAATGTGGAGAAAGACATCCGCCACAAAGCCGTCGAGTTAATTCTGGCCTACCAATTGCGCACCAGCCGCCTGGATTTCCGGGACAACCGTATTTTTGAGGGCGAGCCGCCCCTGGGCCTGGAGGCGGCCCAACTGCGGCGAACCAACCAGGGTCTGACGGCGATTGGGAAATATCATGCTCCGGCAAATTCCGAGTATATGAAGAGCGTGGATTTTAACCTGAGCTTCCGCTACGACCGGGTTGTAGACCGACAGAGCGAGCAGGTGTTTCGCGCCGCCTCCCGGGATTCCACCGGCTACTTCGGCCGCCGTTCCTGGGATGAAACCACCTTCAAATTCTCCACCTTCCTGACCGGCGGAAAGGGGGTTTTGGCATTCTTCGCATTTCTGAATTTTGGCACAAATGTCAAATTCCCCACCTTGTTACAGCAGATCAGCACTCCACGCACCCTGGCCTCGTTTGTGGTAGATGCAAACCTGCGACCGGAGCGCAACCGAAGTATGGAATTGGGTTTTGAAGTTACCCGGGAAATACGGCAGGATATGGGGGTGTTCGGCTGGAAAATCAGCGCCAACTTCTTCCGCAACCTTTATGAAAACAAATTACGCGTCTACTACTCCCTGGGGCTGCCGGTAGCTATTTATGATAACGTAAAAACGGCCGACATTTCCGGCTTCGAGGCTAAACCGACCGTATATCTGCTTCAGAAGAAAATTACCCTGGAGGTTGGGTTATCCAAATACACCTTTTCCGAACAGGTTACCTTTCCCTTCCGTTACGGCAATAAGCGCACCATCAACCTTATTCTCGATCATGCCGGCTACTCCCTGCAGATGCATGTTTTTAAGGAGGGTGAGCAAATTGCGCTGGTTCGTAATTTTGGCGGCGGCCTGGCCCGGGTGCGATTACCGGATTATTCCAACATGGACCTGCACTTCAGCAAATCCGTGGAGCTGAACCGGGTTACCTTTATTTTTAATGCCAGCGGCCGCAATGTTTTTAACAATGATTTTCGCTTAGAAGGACTGGCAATTCGCGACCGGCGGTATTATTTTTCCCTGGGTTTACAATACTGACTGGGATGTGAAGTTATGATCAGCTTTTATCGTCGCGCCACGCTGCTTTTTATGTGCCTGATCCCCTGGCTAATTTCCTCATGCACCGAAAACCCGTTTGGCTCGGACAATGAAATCATTTCTAAGCGGAGCGTCAGCGGGCAAGTTGAATTGGTGGGAAGCAGCAGCCAAAGCGGGGTCTACGTGTGGCTGGAAGGGTTAAGCCTGGGCGCCTATACCAATCGCGATGGTCGGTTTGAACTGATCTTACCCTCGCCCGGCAGCCAGCCCGGCGGAGGATTGACCGGCGCCGCTCATCTCTACTACTACGTGGCCAACTACCGGCTAAGCTCCGAACAGCTTATTCTGCGCAACGGAGAATTTCTCTATTCCCAGTGGCCGCTCAATGAACGCGGTGAAATCGAGGAGCCGGAAGTGCTTACACCGCTCATCGATGTAAGCGTTCGGGTAAGCCCGTCCTCCTTCTCGACCAACTACGACAGCGCCCTGGAGGTAACCACACTCATCGATGTGCGCGTCGAGCAGCAAGCAATCCTCACGATTAGCGACGACCAGAGCCTGATCTCTACCGTGCTGGTGGAAAAACTCGGTTCAAACGGCTCCTTTCTGCGCACCCTTTTAGCCGGCCCGGGGCGGGAGACCATCACCACCCTGGAACGGGGACGACACGAGTTTAAGACCACCTACTTTGTAACCGCCAATTTTTTACCCGCCGGCGACTATCAGATCATCCCCTATATTTGGGTGATCCAGAATGAAATTCCGCCGGCTTTAATCGAAAGTCTGGGCGCTTCTTTTGAACAATACAACCAGGAATACATTAAAATTCCTTTTAAGCGAAGCGGGGGGCTATTTTCTATAGTTGACGCCCGTTAAGCCGGGCAACCCGCTGTTTCAAGTTCATTTTACTTGAGCATTTTAACCCTTTCATTATTCGGTTTTATATTGATGTGTACTTTCCCGGCTGCGGGATTCACTACCTGCAGCCTGAATTTTTTAAACTGTCCTTTTTCCCAATTGAAGGAGACGCCGTGACAAAGGCAACGTTTGTTCCCTTAGAGCATTTTGAGGAGATTTCCCAGGAGGAGATGAAACTGCGGGCGCAGAAGTTTTACCAGACGATGAAACGGCGCCGAACCGTGCGCGATTTTTCCGAACGCCCGGTACCCGTGGAAATTATTGAGCAGGCTTTGCTGGCTGCCGGAACCGCCCCTAACGGGGCCAACCGGCAGCCCTGGCATTTTGTGGTGATCAGCAATCCGGCGATGAAGAGAGAAATCCGGGAAGCGGCCGAGCAGGAAGAGAAAGCGTTTTACCAACAACGCGCCCCAAAGGAGTGGCTGGAAGCGCTGGCCTGCCTGGGTACCGACGAGCACAAACCCTTCCTGGAAACCGCCCCGTATTTGATTGTTGTTTTTGCCCAGAGCTATGAACTTACCGGGGACGGCCGGAAATTAAAAAATTACTACGTGCAGGAATCGGTAGGGATTGCGGTCGGTTTTTTGATTGCCGCATTGCACCATGCCGGGCTGGCAACCTTAACGCACACCCCCAGCCCGATGAACTTCCTCAATCGCATCTGCGGCCGCCCGGAAAATGAACGGCCTTACCTGGTTCTGGTGGTCGGATATCCGGCCGAAGGAGCGCAGGTTCCGCTCATCACTAAAAAATCAATCGGGGAAATCGCCACCTTTTTAAAATAGACCTTATTACAAACTAAGCTTATATTACTACATAACTTATGTCATTTTCCCGACCACAACGTGGCGCCGTTGGCATTGGCGCGGGATGGCGTTGCCACGAACGAAGAGAGAAATCTGTTAACACTCAAAACTTTATCTTTAATTTACAATTATTTCAGC
>JAJRYW010000139.1 GCA_024275555.1 Calditrichota bacterium
ATAATCCTGGTCCGCCAAATCGATGATCAGGCGGTTCGCTACACCCTGCTCGATCCGCAGGGGGACGGGAGCGACCTCCAGGCGCCCTTGCCGGCCGAACTGCGGCAAATAGCCCGGCAGGCCTACCGGGAGCGGGTCAGCCAACTGGCGGAGGTTGGGGGAGGGGAGTGGTTTATCCAGGTGTATCCTCCCCGCCCGCACTTGATTATTATCGGCGCGGGACACCTGAGCGTTGCCCTGGTTCCCCTGGCCAAGATGCTGAACTTCCGCACCACTGTAATCGATCCCCGGGGCGTCTTTGCCAATCCGGAACGGTTTCCCGTCCCGCCGGATGTCTTGCTAAACCAATGGCCGGAAGAAGTGCTGAAAGATGTTCCTATTCATGAAGAGTGTTATGCGGTACTCCTGACCCACGATCCCAAAATTGACGATCCGGCCCTGGAAATTCTGCTGAGCCAGCCCCTGGCCTATGTGGGCGCTTTAGGCAGCCGCCAAACCCATGCCCGGCGTCGCGAGCGTTTGCTGGAAAAGGGATTGAACGAAGCGCAAATTGACCGGATTGCCGCACCCATCGGGCTGGACCTGGGGGCAAAAACGCCCGAGGAAATTGCCGTCAGCATCATCGCCCAGGTTGTGGAACGAAGACGAAAGCGATCCGCCCATGCAAAGTGAACCGATCCGGCTGAGCGTCATTCTGCTGGCGGCCGGGCAGTCCCGGCGAATGGGCGCGCAAAACAAATTGCTGCGGCCCTTTGCCGGAACCACCGTGCTGGAAGCCGCCCTGCAGGCTGTTCTGCAGGCCCAAAAACTGCTGCCGGAAAAAGGCGTCGATCTTTCCGAAATCATCGTGGTTGTGGGCCACCAATCGGATAAAGTGGAATCCCGCCTGCAAACCTACCCGGTGCGCTGTGTGCAGAACCCGGATTACACAACCGGGATGGGGAGTTCCCTGGCCTGCGGGGTTCAGGCGTCCCGCCGGCACAGCCGCGGATTGATGATCTTCCCCGGCGATCTGCCGGCTGTCCGACCGGATTCCATTGTGCGCACAGCGGCCGCGTTTGCCGCCGGAAAACCGGGGCGCATTGTGCGGCCGGTTTACGGAGAGCGAGCCGGCCACCCGGTGATATTCGACCCGCTTTACCGGGATGAATTAATCCGGCTGCGCGGAGACGCCGGCGGGAAATCCGTTGTCGCGGCGCATCCGTCACACCTGCACGAAATTCCGGTGAATGATCCCGGTGTAGTGCAGGATTTCGATACGCCGGAAGATTTTCAGCGCAGTTCTTCGACATAAGTTGACCGGGAACAAAAATTACAATTAAATCCTGTCTTTATAGTTATCCGGCCTTAAATTTCTCCGAAGATAACAGTGTGAATCACGAGTTAAAAATTTGACGCTGAGAAACGCTGAAGAAGGAAGAGGTATTTGTGTAGTTGCCTTTATGCAATGGTAATGTCCCCCCTTAATCCCCCCAATTTTGGGGAGGGCCGGGGTGGGGAAATTTCACTTGATAACTATCCGGCTACACAAATACATCCGGGATATAACAATAGTCTCAGCGGAAATCCGCTCAATCAGCGGTTTTCTGCGTCAAACTAAGCTCAACTTATGACTGGCATTAACAGTGTCTTTGTAAACAGAATATCAGGCAAAATCGCAGAGGTGCGGCTATGAAATCATTTAACCTGTCGGCGGTTTCCCCGCCACACGAATATCATCGCTATGACCGGAAATCGCTCTTGCCGGTGTTTCAGCCCGAGAATATCGCTTTAATCGGGGGATCGGAAAAGCCCGGCAGCATTGGCCGGGTGCTGGTGGAAAACCTGTTGAACAACCCGGTGCGGGGGAAGGTTTTCCTGGTTAACCCGAACCGTGATGAACTGCTGGGAGTAAAGGCTTATCCTTCCCTCGGGGATCTTCCGGAGAAGGTCGACCTGGCGGTAATTGCCACCCCGGCGCAGAGCGTACCGGCTGTTGTTGATGAGTGCATTGCTGCGGGCCTCGGCGGTGCGGTGATCATTTCTTCCGGCTTCCGGGAAATCGGGGAGCAGGGGGCGGCGCTGGAGCGGCAAATCCAGCAGCAAGCCCGCCGGGCCAATTTCCGGATTGTCGGCCCGAACTGTTTTGGGGTCATGCTGCCCTATTCCGGCCTGAACGCCTCCATCGCCGGGGCGATGCCCAAGCCGGGCAAGGTGGGGTTTGTCAGCCAGAGCGGAGCAATCGCCTCGGCAGTGCTCGACTGGAGTTTCCGGGAACAAGTGGGATTCAGCGCCTTCATCTCTATGGGCAACATGGTGGATATCGATTGGGGCGATCTGATCAGCTTCCTGGGAGATGATCATCACACCCACAGTATCGTCATGTACCTGGAGTCGATCAACGACGCCCGTTCTTTTATCTCCGCCGCCCGGGAGACCGCCCTCTCCAAGCCGATTATTGTGCTGAAAGGCGGCTTGCAAGGGCAGGAGATTCCGGCGGCGCTGACCCACAGCGGGGAGTTGTTCTCCGATCAAAAAGTGCTTAACGCGGCCTTCCGGCGCTGCGGGATTTTGCCGGTGCGGCGGCTGGTGGATTTGTTTGCCATGGCGGAGGTGCTGGCCAAGCAGCCGCCGGCCCGCTCCGGAAATCTGACCATTATCTCCAATTCCACCGGTCCGGCTATCCGGGCCATGGACGCCCTGCTGGCCGACGGCGGGGACCTGGCGACGCTGGCGCCGGAAACCGAATCGAAACTGAAACAGGTCTTGCCGCCGGAGTGGACGCCGGGCAACCCGGTCAACCTGCTGCGGGATGCTGATTCGGATCGTTATGAAGAGACGCTGAAGATTGTTACCGAAGACCCCAATAGCGACGGTTTTCTGGTTATCCTGGCTCCCCATCCCATGAACAATCCCACCGCCACGGCGGAACGGGTCAGCAAATTTGCCCGGCTGAAAAACAAACCCCTCTTAGCCAGTTGGATGGGCGCTTCGGAAACGGCGGCGGGGAAAGCCTATCTGAACCAGCACAATATTCCCACCTTCCCCTTTCCGGATACGGCGGTGCAGGTGTTCAACTACCTGTGGAAGTATTCCTATAACCTGCGGGGATTGTTCGAAACGCCGCATCTGCCCCCGGATTCCCTGGAATTTACCCCCGACCGGGAACGCGTTGCCGAACTGATCGATACGGCCCGGCGAGAGCAGCGTACTCACCTGAGCACCCTGGAGATCAAACAAATCCTGGCTGCTTACGGATTGCCGGTGCTGAATACGGAAGTGGCTGTCGAGGAAGAGCAGGCTGTGCAGATGGCCGGGCAGATTGGCTATCCGGTGGTGCTGAAATTGTTCTCCGATACGATTCTGCACAAAAGCGCCATTGGCGGCGTGCATTTGAACCTGGCTTCGGAAACCGGCGTACGCCAGGCCTTCCGGGCCATTCGTGAAGCGGTGCATAGGAATGCTTCCGATAAAGATTTCCGGGGGGTCATCATCCAGCCCATGCTGCAACGCTACGGATACGAGTTGATGGCCGGAGTTTGCCCGGACCCCCAATTCGGACCGGTTCTGCTTTTTGGCGCGGGCGGCCCGTTGGCCAAAATACACCAGGACCAGGCTTTTGCCTTGCCTCCCCTCAACAGCACCCTGGCCCGCCGCATGATGGAGCAGACCCGGATTTACAAGGCGCTCAGCGGCGAAAAAGGATACAAATCGGTCAATATAGAACAGTTGGAACAATTTATGGTGCGATTCAGCCAGTTGGTGGTGGAGCAGCGCTGGATTCGGGAGGTGGATATTAACCCCTTGCTGGCTTCTGCGGAAGAACTCAGTATTCTGGACGCCCGGATCGCGCTGTATCCGCCGGAGCACTCCTTGCCGCGGCTGGCGATTCGCCCCTATCCGGCCCAGTATATCCAGGAATGGAAACTCCGGGACGGCGCCCCGGTAACCATCCGACCTATCCGACCGGAAGATGAGCCGCTCATGGCTAAATTTCACCAAACCCTCTCGGATGAAAGCGTTTACCTGCGCTATTTCCACCCGGTGGCTCTTAAACAGCGGGTGGCTCATGAGCGGCTGGCCCGGATTTGTTTTATCGATTATGATCATGAAATGGTGCTGGTGGTGGAGAAAGATGTACCGGGCAGTGAAGAGAAAGAGATAATTGCCGTGGGGCGGCTGAATAAACTGCGCGGTATTAATGACGCCGAATACGCCATCCTGATCAGCGACGGCTACCAGCGCAGCGGGATTGGCACCAAATTGCTGTCACGCCTGGTGGAAATTGGCCGGGAAGAGGGGATTGACCGGATTGTTGCCGATATTCTCCCGGAAAACAAGGGCATGATTAAAGCCTCGGAAAAAGTGGGCTTTACCCACCGGATGGACTACGACGAGCAGGTCGTCAAAGCGGTGATTGAGTTGCAAAAGACAAAATAAGCTTTATCTTTGGAGTGCGTTGAGCGCCTGCCCCGCTCCAACGGAGCCACGTTGTGGTTGGGTCGTCAACGCCGCATCGACGCAGTCGATGCACTCCAAAAATTTAGCATGATGAAAAATTTTGGTATGTATTGTGAATTTACCCTTGTTAGGTATCGATGTTCCACCGGGTCAAACAGTGTTTTGGAGTGCGTTGACTGTGTCAACGCCGCATCGACGCAGTCGATGCACTCCAAAATGGTGTGTTGCAACTGTTCGTAGTCGACGTTCCACAGGCTCAGGCAGGTGTTTTGGAGTGCGTTGAGCGCCTGCCCCGCTCCAACGGAGCCACGTTGTGGTTGGGTCGTCAACGCCGCATCGCCGCAGTCGATGCACTCCAAAACTTTAGCATGATGAAAAATTTTGGTATGTATTGTGAATTTACC
>JAJRYW010000140.1 GCA_024275555.1 Calditrichota bacterium
ATAAATCGCTCTAAATTGACAAATTCCCGAAGGCGATTGAACAGCGAGGGTTTCTTTGTCCCGGAGGACTTGAGCTGTTTGGGCACCGAGGCTTCCAGCGTGAGCATCAGTTCCATCAGGTTTTCCTTGCTGTAATCGGGGTTCAGGGTGTACGTGGCGGCAATGATGGCGCCCATGCTGCTGCCGGCAATGGCCCCGATGGGAATATTCTCCCGCTCCAAAACGGACAGGACCCCGGCGTGAGCCATTCCCCGAACGCCTCCGCCGCCTAAGGCCAGTCCGATCCCCGCGGTTGCAGCGCGCTTTCCCGGCCGGGGAATTTTCAGGCCGGTCTCTAACAATCCTTCTCCGGTTTTCATGGTATATATCCGTGTTCCAGGTTCAGGATCGATTCGCGGTCGTCAAACTGGTCGTTCCACAACTGGCTGATCGAGTAGACCAGGGCAAATTGAATGCGGGTTTCATCTTTCCCGAAAATGCTTTGCAGGGCCCCGCTGGCGCGTTGGTACTGAAGCTGGATTCCCACATCAAAATTTTCTCCCAGGCGATAATATCCATTGGCCACCCACTGCCATTGGTCGCTTTTATCGAGCAGGTCCGGAAAGGTTTTGTAGCCAAAAGATAGCGCCAATTGCACCGTTTGCCGTTCCAGGCGCCGGTAGAGATAGCGCAGGGAGGTGAAGGCGGCAATCGACCGGGCGCGGGCCATGGCCGAGTAATCGCTTATTTGGTCAATCTCATCAAAACCCGTGTTGAAAATGGTCTGGTGCCGGAGATCCACAAAGTGGATGGGGTCGGGCTTCAGGTTCAGAATAGTGGAAAAGGTGATGTGCTTCAGCGCCTGGTCAAACTCGCTGCTGTAGCCGGGCCGATCGGTCAGAAAGTTGTTGAAACCAATCCCGATCTGCTGCAGGAAGGGACGATTCCACAACTGGGTTTCCGGAACCCGGTATTGCAGCGAGAAACCCACCGCGTTCAGGCCGAAATCGGTTTCGGATTCAGCCGGCGGGACCGGGGTTTTGGTAAAATGCTCCCCGTGGACGCGCAGCCAAACCCGCTGCCCGAAAATATGCGCCGCTTCCGCCACGTTTCCGTACTGGTGGTCTTGCGTATTTTCCCCGGAGGAAAAAGGGTTCAGCACATCGGTGAAAAACAGCGCGTCGTCATCACGCAGGGTGGGGAATTCGATTAAGGCGCTGCGCACCCGGGAGCGGCCCAGTTTCAGAATATTGGATTTGTTCTCCAGCCGGATAAAGGTCTGGTGAAAAAACAATTGCCCCAAATCCGAATCGGCGTCCGGGAATTGAAAGCCGATGACCAGTTGTCCTCGAAAATTGTTATACAGTTTCTGACGAAACCCGGTGAGCAGCCCGCTGTCGGAAAAATCATTGACAGCGGAAGTGGTTTGGCCGTCCTGGTGGTCTACATTAAAGGACATCACCCCGCGGGCGCCCAGTTGGATTTCCGGGCTTACCTGGGCCGGGGAACTGGTGTAAATAAACATTATACTGAAGATAAATGTTATGTAGATCAGTTTCTTTGATGGTAACATCTTGAAACTCTCCTTGGATATGGGTTAATGAGTTTTATAAAGACGTCATCTGAAAATGCGGGTATAGCCGGTTTTGGGAATAATGAATCCACCCGGGTATACTTTTGAGCTATGGTCATTCGTCCAGGGCCACCATGGGTAAAGAGGTTAGCCCTATTTTTTTTGCCATCATGCCGGGGTCGGTTTCCTCCGGGGGCAAATCTTCATAGACCAACGCCATTAAATTGCCCCCGGGATAGAGCCCGTTGTTGGTCACCCGGCGGGTGTCGTGGTCATGAAAGGTCCAGATGCCGCGGTTTTTTCCTTCAATGATGATATCCAGGGTTTTCCCCGGGCTCAGGCGGAGGGTGTTCTGCTGCCAGGGCTGGGGAACAGGCAGGCCGTCGTCACAAACCAGCCAGAAATCGTGGCCGTGCAGATGCAGAAAGTGCTCTTCGGTGCCCGCGTTAATCAGCCGCACCCGGATGTTCTCCCCTTCCCGGATATAAATATTGGGGGTGGCCGGATAGGATTTGCCGTTCACGGTAAAAAAATTGGGCTGGGGGAGTTCGGAGGGCGCCCGCCGGTTAACAACGTAGGGCGGCTGATAGCCGTTTTGGATGGCTTGCAGCAACTCATCCTTGGTGTCAAACACGGCAAACCGTTCTTTGTTAAACCGCCCGGTTTTCATCAAATACATGCGCTCCTTCATCCGCTCCAACATGCTGTTTAATTCCCGCCGGATAAAGTTGGTGTCGTGCGCGGAATAGAGCAGGGTGTATTCCCGCTCATGGGGGAATTCCTTTTTAATGGGGTCGTCCGGGTTTTCGATGATAAAGCTGCCGTACATGCCCGATTGCATGTGCAGCAGGGTGCCCCAGTGGCAATGATAAAAGTGGGTGCCGTAGGGTTCGGCGACAAACTCGTAGACAAACTCCTGGCCCGGCATAACCGGCATCTGGTTCACATAGGGCACGCCGTCCATTCGCCAGGGAACATGCAGGCCGTGCCAGTGAATGGTGTGGTTCAGTTCGGTCCGGTTCTTGAAAAAGACCCGCACTTTGTCGCCCTGGTTTACCCGGATTTCCGGTCCGGGAACCTGGTTGTTGAAGGCCAGGGTGTGGATTTTGAAACCGGGGACAATCTCCTGTTGGGCAATGTCGATAAACAAGCGAAACTCCTTAAAATCGCCGTCAATTTTGGGCGTCATCGGCTGGGAAAACTTTTTCTGATTGGCTTCCCTGGTCGAATCCGCCAGGAGAAACTTAGGTAAAAATGCAGTTGTTGTGGCGACTGCACCGGTGGTTAAAAACTCTCTTCTATTCATTGATTCCTCCTTTATTTGGTGAACCGTCTTTATAACTGATGTTACGCGCGTCACTGTTCATAATGGGAAGTCACATTAGACCTTATTAAAAGCTAAGCTTATATTACTACATAACTTATGTCATTTTCCCGACCACAACGTGGCGCCGTTGGCGCGGGATGGCGTTGCCACGAACGAAGAAAGAAATCTGTTAACACTCAAAACTTTATCTTTAATTTACAATTATTTCAGCAAATTTAATGTCGAATACGCACAGATTTCTCTCTCCGTCCCTGGAGTTCGAAATGACAG
>JAJRYW010000141.1 GCA_024275555.1 Calditrichota bacterium
TAGGCCAGCCGTTTGGCAACCACATTTTGCAAAATCAAATCGTCAATGTCACTTTTGCTGCGCCGGGCCAGCCTGGACAATCCTTTGATCAGGTAGCGTTTGGTGGCCGCCAGGGAAAGCCAACTGAGCAGCAACACCCCCGCGACAATTAAGATTTCCCAGGCAAAGGGGTAGTCGGCCAGCCAGGTTTTAATCGATTCCAGTGACATGATCCACTCCATTATACATACGTCATTTTTGTTTTATGAAAAAAGTCGGTTTTTAAGATTCGTTTCAGCATAATTCCCTGTTCTCCGGCTTCATCCGCGTCAAAAAAATGGTCTTTATTTGCGAATTTCGAACCAGCGTAAATGTTCGAATTTCCCGGAAAACTTTTTTGCCTCTTCCGGTGCGGCTAAAATACGGTATGTTAATTTCTTTTTCCGGGCAACGGCCTCCATTTCCGGGATATCCGAGCTTCCCTTCCAGAGCAGCCAAAAACCGTTTTTTTGAATCAGTGGGGTTGTCCATTGAAGCAATGTTTGCACGGGCGCCACCGCCCGGGCAGTAATAATATCAAATTTTTTCCGGAATTCAAATGTTTGGCTAATATTTTCCACGCGCTCTTTAACCACCGAGATGTCTTCCAATTCCAGTTCGGCAACCGCGGTTCTCAGGAACATGGCCTTTTTTCGGATTGATTCCACCATCAGCACCTGCACATCCGGGCGCAGAATTTTAATGGGAATAGCCGGAAAGCCGCCCCCGCTGCCCACATCCAGCAGCCAGCATTTGGGGGGAATCTCCGCTACTCGCAGGCACATCACCGAGGGCCAGAGGTGGTTCTCTACCAGGTTCTCCACATCCTTACGGGAAACCAGGTTGATTTTTTGATTCCATTCCCGCAACAAAGTTAGGTACGCTTCCAACTGCCTGATTTGCTCCGGCATTGTCTCGGGAAAAACTGTTTTTATCTCCGTCAATTCACTCATTTTCTCGCCTCAAAATCGCTAAAAACATAATCAATCCGGGAGGCCAATCAAAGAATCTTTGTAGGATTCAATTCCATTTTTCCGAATCTCCCTTTCTACCGGAAAATTCTTTCATCTGAACAATTGACATGAGGGCCTAGGGAGCATAATATTGGTGTTTGCAATCACGATAGTCGATGAGGTTATTTCATGATGAAGACGTTTTTCTCTTGCTGGATTTTTTTAATGGGACTGCTCAGCGTCGCCAGCTCACTCTTTTCCCAATCCTACCCCTGGCTGAGCGAGTATGATTCCACCCAGACCATCATGACCCGGTTTGCGCCGCCGGAAGGATTCCAGCGGCTGCACAGCGCGCCGGGCAGTTTTGCCGAGTGGCTTCAGCATCTGCCCCTGAAAGAGGGCTTGCCGCTGGTGTACATGTACAACGGCATCGAAAAACCGAACCAGAATGCTCATGCCGCCGTGTTAGACATCGATGTGGGAAAAGCGGATTTGCAGCAATGCGCCGATGCGGTGATCCGCCTGCGGGCGGAATACCTGTTTACCCGGCGGGAGTATGCTAAGATGCATTTTAATTACACCAGCGGCGACCGGGTCAGCTTTAGCTCCTGGGTGCAAGGTTATCGCCCGATTGTGAAAAACAATCAGGTGCTCTGGATGCAGTCCGGTGTGAAAGGCGCTTCCTACAAAAACTTCCGGGAATTCCTGGTGCAGATTTTTCTCTATGCCGGCTCCGCCTCATTAAGCCAGGAACTGGAACCCGTCAATAGTACCGCAGAGATGCACATTGGCGATGTCTTTATCAAGGGCGGTTTTCCCGGGCACGCGGTGATTGTAGTCGACATGGCCGAAAACCCCGGCAGCGGCGAAAAGATCTTTATGCTGGCGCAAAGCTACATGCCTGCCCAGGACATGCACATTCTCAAAAATCTGAATGAGCCGGGCCTGAGCCCCTGGTATTCGATTGACTTTGGCGACTCTCTTTTTACCCCGGAGTGGACCTTCGCCAAAAACCAGCTCATGCGTTTCCCGGACCATTAATGTAGGAGCTGCCGCTAAGCCTCTAAGCACGCAAAGGGTAGATAAAACATTATTAATTGTAATTATTTTCTTGGCGGCTTGGCGACTTAGCGTGAGATATTGATTCATATTTGAAAAGAGGCAGCAAATGAGTAAACCCGATTTCCAACAAACCGAGTTGAGCCATTCGGAGATTGCCCGCTACAGCCGCCACCTGCTGATGCCCGAGGTGGGCCTGGAGGGCCAAAAGAAACTCAAGAACGCCCGTGCGCTGGTCATCGGCGCGGGGGGATTGGGCTCGCCGATCTCGATGTATTTAGCCGCCGCCGGTGTGGGTAAAATCGGCCTGGCGGATTATGATGTGGTTGACCGAAGCAATTTGCAGCGCCAGACCCTCTTTTCCGAAGCCGACATCGGACGTCCCAAAGTGGAAGCAGCGCAGGAGCGGCTGAACGGGATCAATCCGCATGTAGAGATTCAACTTCACCGCACCTGGCTGACCTCCGGGAATGCCCTGGATATCATCCGCAACTATGATCTGGTCATCGACGGCACCGACAACTTTCCCACCCGCTACCTGGTCAATGACGCCTGTGTACTGCTGAAAAAACCGCTGGTTTACGGCAGCATCTACCGCTTCGACGGCCAGGTAAGTGTATTCGACAGCCAGCGCGGGCCCTGCTATCGCTGCCTGTATCCGGCCCCGCCGCCCCCGGAGATGACGCCAAGCTGCGCCGAAGGCGGGGTGTTAGGGGTGTTGCCGGGGATCATCGGATCGCTGCAAGCCTCGGAGGCGCTCAAGCTGATCCTCGGGATTGGTGAGCCGCTCATCGGTCGATTGGTTTTGTTTGACGCCCTGGGCTTCCGTTTTGACGAACTAAAGCTGCGTAAAAATCCCAACTGCCCGGTCTGCGGGGAACATCCGTCCATCACCGGGCTGATCGACTACGAAGCCTTTTGCGGGGTTCCCGCCGTTGACCACGACGCCCGGCTGGATGCAGCCCACCGGATCACCCCCCAGGAGTTGCGGGCTCGCCGAGAACACAATCCGGATTTATTCCTGTTGGATGTGCGCGATCCCCACGAAACCGATATCAGCACCCTGGGCGGCTACTTGATTCCAGTAAACGAATTGGAGCGGCGGCTTGAGGAAATCCAAAACCGGCGGGAGAATGA
>JAJRYW010000142.1 GCA_024275555.1 Calditrichota bacterium
AAACGGTTAAACAATCGCTGCAAGATGTCATTAACACCGGGCTTAAGCCCGGTGTTAATGAGAAAGAAATTATTACATAGCCGTTTTAACGGCTTTCCATTGTGCAATTTGACATGCACCAAAAAAATACATATTACTCTTTTTAAAACATTACCTTAAGTGCGAAAGTTGAATTTTGAAAACCTCAAAAATATTAAGCGAACCGTAAATAAGGAGGGAGCAATTTTGAAGATTGCAGTATTCGGACTTGGATATGTGGGTTGTGTCTCGGCAACCTGTTTTGCCGGGGAAGGACACGAAGTTGTTGGCGTGGATGTCAATCCGGAAAAGGTGAGAATCATCAACGAGGGCAAAAGCCCCATTGTGGAACCGGGCCTGGATGAAAAGATCGCCGGGGTCGTTGCCGAAGGGCGATTGCGGGCTACAACCGATTTTTTTGAAGCGGTGGCCAACTCGGACCTGGCCCTGATCTGCGTGGGCACGCCCAGCGAAAAAAACGGCTCGGTGCGCCTGGATTATATCTACCGGGTGGCGGAACAGATCGGGGAAGTTCTGGCCGACCTCGATAAATACTACGTGTTTGTTATCCGGAGCACGGTGTTGCCGGGCGCCCTGAACCTGTGCATGAACATCATTGCCGAGAAATCCGGCAAACGCCCCGGGGAAGATTTCGGGGGATGCTCCAACCCGGAATTCCTCCGGGAAGGCAGCGCGCTGAAAGACTTTTACGCCCCCCCGTATACGGTGATTGGCGAATACGATCAGCGCAGCGGCGATGTGTTGGCGCAGCTTTACACAAAGATCGACGCCCCCTTAATCCGCACCGAGGTGAAAGTCTCCGAGATGGTCAAATACGCCAGCAATGTCTTCCATGCCGTCAAAGTGGCCTTTGGGAACGAGATGGGCGTCATCTGCAAGCAGGAAGGGGTAGACAGCCACAAGCTCATGGAAATTTTTTGCATGGATGACAAGCTCAACCTGTCGCCTTATTATTTGAAGCCCGGCTTTGCCTTCGGAGGCTCCTGCCTGCCCAAAGACGTGCGCGCGATTACCTACCATGCCCGCAAAAAGGACTTGCAATTGCCGCTGCTGAACTCGATCATGCCCAGCAACCGGAGCCATGTGGAACGGTCAATTGACCTGGTGCTGGCCCACGGCAAAAAGAAAATTACCGTGCTGGGCATCAGCTTCAAAAGCAATACCGACGATCTTCGCGAAAGCCCTATGGTGGATGTGGTGGAGACCCTGATCGGAAAAGGATACGATCTGCGTATTTACGATCGCAATGTGCACCTGGCTAAACTGTTCGGGGCCAACAAGGAATACATCACCCAAAAGATCCCCCATATTTCCAAATTGATGGTGGAGACGATTGAAGAGGCGTTGGATCACGGCGATCTGATCATTATTGGCAATAACAGCGCCGAGTTTAAAGAGGCGATCAAGAACATTCGCGAAGACCAGGTGGTCATCGACTATGTACGTATTCTGAAGGAAATTGATGACGCCCGGAAAAACTACGAAGGGCTTTGCTGGTGAACTTCCGGCCGGCCTGTTTCCACAACTGTTGCAAACGGATGGATTAATCGGACCTGAAAACTATGGAATTTCTCTACTGGGTGAGCGCATTTTTCTTTGTGTATCCCTATTTTATATACCCGGTTCTTTTAAGCGTGCTGGTGCGGCTGCACGCCCGCAACCGGAACCTGTCGGAACTGCACCAGGATTGGCCCCCGGCAACCTTTATCATATCTGCTTATAACGAGGAAGCCGTGATTGCCGGGAAACTGGAGAACACCTTGCAGTTGGATTACCCGGCCGGGAAACTGGAGGTGATCGTCATATCGGACGCCTCCTCGGATAAAACCGATGAAATAGTTCTTCGCTATGCTCAGGAGCACTCCCACATCCGTTTGCTGCGCCAGGAGCAGCGCGACGGCAAAACCGCCGGGTTAAACGCCGGGGTGCAGCAGGCCAATGGCCGGGTAATTATCTTCTCCGACGCCAACGCCATGTACAAACCGGATTCCATTTACCAGTTGGTAAAATATTTTGCCAATGCTCATGTCGGTTTTGTGATGGGAGCGGCGCTCTACAACGACAGCGGCGATTCCGGGGCAACCGAAAGCGAAGGACTCTATTGGCGGTATGAATTGTTTTTGAAAAACATGGAATCGCAGTTTTACTCGGTGGTCGGCGGAGACGGGGCTATTTACGCGATCCGCAAAGAACTCTATTGGCCGCTGGAGCACGACGACATTAATGATTTTGTCAACCCGCTCCAGATTGTGGCCAAAGGATATGCGGGAATTTTTAACCCGGAGGCGATTTGCTATGAAGATGCCGCGGAGGAGTTTGAGAAAGAGTTCCGGAGAAAACGCCGGATTGTCAATCGCAGTTGGCGGGCGGTTACCCGCTACCTGTCCTGGTTCCACCCGCTGCGGAGCGCCCCGTTTTTGTTCGAATTGTTTTCCCATAAGGTGATCCGCTGGTTTAACCTGGTTTTCTTTGCCGTGTTATTTATCAGCAACATAGTCCTGGCATTTTCTACAGTACATTGGTTTTACCCGCTGTCTTTGTTTGTACTGACCTCGATGGTCGGGATGGCCGGCATGGGCGCCCTGTTAAACCGTTACGGCAAACCGATTCCCCGGCTGGCATATTTGCCCTACTACTTTTTCCTGGTTAACTGGGCGGCTTTGCTGGGTATTTGGGATGAAACCAAAGGAATTCGTCACGTTACCTGGGACCATGTGCGGGATTCCTGATCCAACCACGAGCGAATAAACAAGAAACGAGAATCTATGTGCGGCATTGTCGGAATATACTACTTTGATCCCCAGCAGCAGGCGGCTGAGGCGGATTTGCAATTGATGACGGATCAAATTGTGCATCGCGGGCCGGACGACCAGGGCTTCTACGTCGAGGGGAATGTCGGCCTGGGAATGCGCCGCTTAAGCATTATCGACCTGGGGGGCGGACGCCAGCCGATCTTTACCCCGGACCGGCAAAAGGTGATCGTCTTTAACGGAGAGGTGTACAACTTTGTCGACCATCGCCCCGGCCTCCAAAAAAAGGGCCATAAATTCTCCACCCGCACCGACACGGAAGTGGTTTTGCATCTCTACCAGCAATACGGCCTGGATTTTTTCGAAAAACTCAACGGTATGTTCGGCCTGGCAATCTGGGATAAGACCGAGCAGACCCTGATTGTGGCCCGCGACCGCCTGGGCATAAAACCGCTCTATTATTACCGGGATTCCGAGAAGCTGGTCTTTGCCTCGGAAATCAAAGCCATCCTGGCCCTCCCCTTTGTGCAGGCAGAGTTGGATTTAAAAGGCCTGGGCGCGTTCCTGAAGTACGGGTTTACCCCCGCTCCGCTCACCATGTTTAAAAATATCTATAAAATTCCCCCGGCTCATTTTCTGAAGGTGAAAGACCGTCAGATCGAGCAGCATTCATTTTGGCGGCTTTCCTACCGGGATAAGTTCACCGGCGGGGAAGATCAAATTGCCGAAGAACTTTATGAACTGTTGAAAGACTCGGTCAAATATCGCCTGATTGCCGATGTGCCCCTGGGCTCTTTCTTAAGCGGCGGCATCGATTCCAGCGGGATTGTGCACATTATGTCGGAATTGGGAATTGAAGACATCAGCACCTATTGCATCGGCTTTGGCAAAGGGTACGAATCTTACAACGAATTGGAAAACGCCCGCCGCTTTGCAGAAGATTATCAGACCAATCACCATGATATCCTGGTGCGGCCGGATGTGGTGGAACTGTTTCCGCAACTGATAACCTCGCTGGATGAACCCCTGGCGGATTCTTCCTTCCTGGTTACCTACCTGGTCTCGCAATTGGCCCGGGAAACCGTCACGGTCATCCTTTCCGGGGTCGGCGGCGACGAATTGTTTGGCGGGTACCGGCGTTATCTGAACGTGCAGATGAATAAATACATCAAAGTGCTTCCGCTGTGGATGCGCCGGCATGTGCTCAAAAAACTGTTCAACCAGTTGCCGGTGGACCGGAACAGCACCCTCTTAAACTACTTCCGGTTGGCCAAGGCCTATATCAACACCTCGGATATGGTTCCGGAAGACCAATACGGTTTTTACAGTTCGGTCTTCAAAGATGATTTCCGGAATGAAATGGTTCTGCAGGAGCAGGCGGGTCCCAATTTCTACTACCAGTATTTCCAGGAGTGCGATTCCGATTTTATGCTGGATAAGATGCTCTATTTTGACCTGAAAACCTCCCTGCCGGAGCAATTGCTGATGCTCTCCGACAAAATGACCATGGCCGTCTCCCTGGAAGGGCGGGTGCCTTATTTGGACCACCGGCTGGTCGAGTTTGCCGCGCGTATCCCGGTCGATCTGAAAATCAAGGGGTTTAACCTGCGCTATATTCAGAAGAAGGTCTTTCGCAATCGCTTCCCGGATTATGTTTTTCAGCAGAAGAAAAAAGGTTTCGGCGCGCCGGTGGGCGCCTGGATTCGCAACGAATTGAAGCCGATGGCCTACGACCTGCTCAGCAATGATTATTTGCAGCGCCAGGGTGTGTTTGATCCGGCAGTCATCCAGCGGGTGCTCCGGGATCATTTTGATATGAAGGAGGATTACACCGATCACCTGCTGGCGCTGATCAGCTTCCAAATCTGGTATGACGCCTATTTGGCTTAACCGCAATGTCAAATCAAACCCGATCTGCTATGGATAAACAAAAAATCTCGTTAGCAATTAAAAAGCTGTTTTTTAAAGCGGGCCTGTACGGAGTTATTCGCCGCTTAAAGCCGAACCACCGGGTCGCTATTTTGCGCTACCACGCGGTGGTCTCCCCGGAAAAGAATTTTTACACCAGCCCGGCCATCGGCCTGTCGCCGGAAGAGTTTGAAACCCATGTGCGCTATTTTGCCCGGCGCTACCGGGTGCTTTCCCTGGACGAGCTGGTCGATTGCCTGCAGCAGAAGCGCCCTCTTCCTCCCAACAGCGTCGTGTTTACCTTCGACGACGGTTACGCCGACAACCTGGAAGCGGCCCGAATTCTGCATCGCTGCGGGGCCGGCGGGACATTTTTTATAACCACCGAACCGATAGGCCGTAAATCCCGCCTTTGGCTGGCCGAAGTAACCTACCTGATCCTTAAAACCGCCAAACCGCAACTACTCCTTTCCGTTCATGGCGAAGAAAAGCGCTATCCCTTAGAAGACACCGCTTCTCGCTGGACCGCCATTCGCGCCGTGGTGCGCACGATAAAATCCAACAACCTCAGCGTAAGAGAAAATATCCGCTGCCAGATTTTAGAACAATTGGGTGAGGTCGCCCTTTTAAAAGAAGTCGAAGATTTAATTCTCACCTGGGAGCAGGTTCGGGAAATGCAGAACATGGGCATGATTATCGCCTCACATACCACCACTCATTTAAACCTCCCCAACGCCGACCGGGAAGACGCTGTGCGGGAAATACGGGACGCCAAAACCGTATTGGAAGAGCAGCTGGGCCGGGAAGCACGCCATTTTTCTTACCCCAACAGCGGCCCGTACCACTATTACAATCCGGACATCCGCCAGATGGTGATCGAGGCCGGCTACCACAGTTCCTGCACCTCCAACAACGGATTTGTGGATCAGCATAGCGATTTGTTCGCCCTGGAACGGGTTCGCACGGTTCCGGAGCTTGCCGAGGTGGTTCACGATATGGAATGGGGGCGCATCTTCGGAGGATAGCTCCCGGTTCGGTTCAAGGCAATCCGTAGAGAAAAAAAGCCGTAAAGGCGCAAAGTCCCGTAACGGAATAAAGACACTCTTTAAAAAATGTAATAGACCTTATTACAAACTAAGTTTATATTACTACATAACTTATGTCATTTCGAACGAAGAGAGAAATCTGTTAACACTCAAAACTTTATCTTTAATTTCACAGTACACGACAAAAATCAGGCTAGCCAGTATTTTACTTATAGTACTTACGATTCGCTTAAACTTTTTGAGGTTATCAAAATTTAATCTTCGCACTTAAGGTAATGTTTTAAAAAGAGTAATATGTATTTTTTGGGTGCATGTCAAATTGCATAATGGAAAGCCGTTAAAACGGCTATGTAATAATTTCTTTCTCATTAACACCGGGCTTAAGC
>JAJRYW010000143.1 GCA_024275555.1 Calditrichota bacterium
CATCCCGGGCGGATCGATGGAGAGCGCCAGCCTGAAGTGGACCGTGCGGGTCCCCGGCGAGTTCGAGTCGGTAGACGAGATCAAAAATATTGTGGTAAAAACCAAGAATAACACCCCTATTTATCTATATGATTTGGCGGAGGTCTATTTCGGCTTTAAAGATGAAACCAGCTACTCGCGCCTGAACGGCACACCCAGTGTAACGCTCTCGGTGCAGAAGCGCAGCGGCGAGAACATCATCCGCATCATCGATGAGATAAAGGAAATTCTGGAGACGGAAAGCCGCTTTTTTCCGGCAAACACCCACTATGTGGTGGTGACCGATTTTTCCGATGATATCCGCACCATGGTAAGCGACCTGGAGAACAACATCATTGCCGGGCTGCTGCTGGTGATCCTGGTGCTCTACTTTTTTATGGGCACGCGCAACGGCATCCTGGTAGGTCTGGCCATTCCCATGTCGATGCTGATCTCGTTTATTGTGATCAGCTTCCTGGGCTATACCCTGAATATGATTGTGCTGTTCAGCCTGATCCTGGCCCTGGGGATGCTGGTTGACAACGCGGTGGTGATTGTCGAAAACATCTTCCGGCATCACCAGGAAGGCAAGGGGCTGATGCAGGCGGCTAAAGACGGCGCCCAGGAAGTCGGCGTGGCGGTCATCGTTTCTACCGCCACCACCCTGATGGCCTTTCTGCCCATGATCTTCTGGAAAGGCATCATCGGCGAGTTTATGAGCTACCTGCCGATTACCCTGATCATCACCCTGGCCTCTTCTCTGTTTGTGGCCCTGGTGTTTAACCCGGTGCTGGCGTCGAACTTCCTGAAGGTGGATGAAAAGATTTCCCGGCTTCCCGGCGACCGCTTCCTGAACTGGCTGATTGTTCATTACGAACGGTTTCTGAAGTTGTCCTTAAATCATCGCTGGAAGATGCTGGGCTTACTGGCGGTCGGCTATATTGCGATGCTGGCCTTTTACGGGAAGTTTAACCACGGCAAAGAGTTCTTCCCGGATTTGGAGCCGAAGCAGATCATTATCGAGGTGGAAGCGCCGCTGGGAACCCGCCTGGAAACCTCCGATAAGATTGTGCGCGAAATTGAGAGGCGCATCAAAGATACCCCGGATATGAAAAACTATGTCGCCAATGTGGGCAATTCTACCAACCCGTTTGATTTTGGCGGCGGCGCAGGCGCTTCGCATAAATCGCAGGTAACCATCGATTTGCTGAAGAAGTATGAACGCTCCCAAAGTTCCATGCTCACCTTAAAACAGGTAACCGAAGAACTGAAAGGCATTCCCGGGGCAACCATTGATGTGACCAAACCCCAGGAAGGGCCGCCAACCGGCCGGGCGGTGGAAATCCAAATTAAAGGAGAGGATTTCCGGAAACTGTCGGTAATCTCCGGGGATATCCAAAACCGAATTGCCGATGTGCCCGGCATCGCCAAACTGAAAGACGACTACGAAAAAGGCAAACCGGAACTGAGCATCCGCATCGATCGCGAAAAAGCGGCGCTGTTTGGGCTGAATACCTTTCAGATTGCCAACACCATCCGTACTGCCATCAACGGCACCGAGGCTTCCGAATACCGCATCGGCACCGATGAATATGACATCACCGTACAGTTCGGCGAGAAATATCGCCAGAACTACAGCGATCTGCTTAACCTGACCGTTTTTTATGAGGGGGTGCACTATCCGCTGGCAAATTTTGCTTCCATCGAATTCACCTCCGGGCTGAGCACCGTCAACCACGTAGACGGCGACCGGGTGCTGACCGTGACCGCCGACGCCATTGGCCGCTCCTCGGCCGAGGTGCTAGCAGACTGTAAGGAACGCCTGGCCGATTTCCGCACTCCCCCGGGATACACCATCTCCTTTGCCGGCCAGGATGAGGAACAGCAAAAATCGATGGATTTTTTGATGCGCGCATTTTTTATTGCCCTGCTGCTGATCTTCTTTATCCTGGTTACCGAATTCAATTCGATTACCCTGCCCTTTGTGATCATGATGACCGTGGTGCTCTCTTTGTTCGGGGTCTTTTTCGGATTGCTGGTCACCTTTAAACCGTTTGGGATTATCATGACTATGATCGGGGTGATCTCGCTGGCCGGGGTGGTGGTGAATAACGCCATTGTATTGATCGACTATATCCAAAAACTGCGGGAACGCGGCTATGCCAAGCGCGACGCCATTGTGCAGGCCGGTAAAACCCGTCTGCGCCCGGTGCTGCTCACGGCTATCACCACCATCCTGGGGCTGATTCCCCTGACCGTGGGAATAAACATTGATTTTATGGGCCTGCTGACCGGCGACATCAACCTAAGCCGCTTTATTGAACTGGGGGCGGAAAGCTCCCAGTGGTGGAGCGGCATGGGGGTGGTGGTTATCTTCGGGCTCTTCTTTGCCACGGCGCTTACCCTGGTAGCCGTACCGGTGATGTACGATATGCTCAGCGACGCCTTGACCGACCTGGCCGCCAAGTTTGCCCGTCGCCGCAAACCGGCAGATGAAGAATCTCCCGATTTGGGCGAAGCGCCCCAAAAAGCCTGATCCGAATCCTGCAAAGGCTCCGGCCGGCGTTCCGGCGGAGCCTTTTGTCTTAGCAATACCGCTCACAAACCGAATTCAATTTGACGCAGAGTATCGCTGATCCCGGCAGATTTCCGCTGAAGGGAGTCTTTGGGGATTTAAGCGGAATGACCGTTTATGTTCTCCAACATTTTTCAGCGTTTTTTCGCCTCTCTCAGCGTTTCTCCGCCTCAAATTTTCAACCGGTGATGTATTTTAGCAATTCTTCCGGGATTGACGTTTGTAAATTTGAAAAAAAAACTCTATAATTAGCCTTTTCCAACAGCCGGGTACAGGAATGACAAAAAGCAACACCCCTATTCTTTCCGCAGTTGATCTGCACCTGAACTTCCAAACCGAGACAGGAACGACGCCGGTGCTGCGCGGGGTATCGTTCGACTTGTATTCCGGTGAATCCCTGGGGATTGTCGGAGAGAGCGGCAGCGGCAAAACGGTGACCTGTTTGAGCCTGTTGAAGCTGCTGCCGTCGCCGCCGGCGGACTATCGCCGCGGAGAAGTTCACTTCCATGGGCTGGATTTGCAGCGCGCCGGTGAAGCGGAGTTGCGCAAAGTGCGCGGGGGAGAGATCGCCTTTATCTTTCAGGAAGCGATGAGCGCTTTGAATCCGGTGCTAACCATTGGGGATCAGGTTCAGGAGTCCCTGCTGATCCATACCGGGATGAGCAAGCCTGAGGCGAAGGCCGAAGTGGTGCGGCTGTTTGAGCAGGTGGGCATTCCCGACGCCGGACAGCGCTATGCCCAGTATCCCCACCAACTTTCCGGCGGCCTGCAGCAGCGGGTGATGATTGCCATGGCCCTGGCCTGCCGGCCCGAGGTTGTCATTGCCGATGAACCGACCACTGCCCTGGATGTGACTATCCAGGTGCAAATTGTGGAACTGTTGAAAGAATTGCAACAAGACCGGGGGATGAGCCTGATCTTTATCAGCCATGACCTGGGAGTGATTGCCGAAATCTGCCAGCGGGTGCTGGTGATGTACGCCGGGCAGATTGTGGAAAGCGGGCCGGCGGCGGATATTTTTGACCATCCTCAACACCCCTACACGCAACAATTGATCCGCACCATCCCCCGCCTGGATAGCCCCCGGGGCAGTTTTGAGCCGATCGCCGGGCAAATTCCTTCGCCGGAAAATCTCCCCGGCGGCTGCGCTTTTCATCCCCGCTGTGCGATGGTCATGGATATTTGTCGTAAAGAGACGCCCCGACTATTGCGCCAATCCCCATTGTGCGAAGTGCGCTGTTGGCTGCACGATCCTTCCCACAAAGAGAAAGATTTAACAGGCAAAAGTTGAATCTTTTCTGCTCTTTCCAGGCTCCTGCCTGGAACGAGAAGAAAAAGCTGCGCTTGATTGGAAAAACAGCGTTCAAAGCCGGCGCTTTGGACGAGGAGGGCAGAAAGCAGGCCGGAGCCTCAAACCATATGCCGCACGACACAGCCATGCGGCGAGGAAAAAAATTACTTTAGCCTGATAGAAGTCACTGCCATGATATGAGTTTTTGGATTGCATTGACATAGTCAATGTATGCATCGATATAGTCGATGCAATCCAAAGTCTATACAACTTTTCCGATGGTGAATAGCAACAAGATTTTTCCGGAGACAATACAAAGGAATAAGAGCTGCGCTTGATTGGAAAAGCGGGAGCTTTGAACGAAAATTGAAAAAGAAGAGGCTGGTTCCATCACAGGATTTCCCCAGCCTCTTAAACCTCCTTACATCCTTCCGCTAACTAATGAGGGCGAATTGTATTATCACGCCAATTAGTGCGTCAGGGTCATTTTTTTGGTTTGCACCATTGTTCCGGCTTTTAAACGGTAGATATAAACACCGCTGGATACTTTTTGCCCCTGGTTGTCGGTTCCGTCCCATTCAACCTGGTGTACGCCCGGTGTAACGGGTTCTTTAAGCAGCGTTTTCACTTCCCGGCCGGCCATGTCATAAATCTTCAGACTTACGACTTCACCGGAGTTAAACTGGGCGGGAATGTTAAACCGAATCGACGTAGACGGATTGAAGGGGTTGGGGAAGTTCTGCTCCAGCGAAAAAGCTTCCGGAGTGATTTCCGATACTTCCTGGTAGACCGGGTCGCAGGTAACCTGGTTGCCGGCTATATCCGTTGCCACCAGAACGATCACAGCAACTTTGGAATTGTCAATCTTGGTCGCAGTAACCACCACCGGATCGGTAGTTCCGGGAGAAAAGGGCGGCACCCAGAGGGTGACATTCTTTAAATAACTGGCTTCGATACTGAACAAACCGCTTTCGGCGTCCTGGAACTGAATGTCGGCGGACATGGGCGGGCCGGAGTTAATGCCGATAATGGCGCAACTCGGGGCATTCGTTTCCGGAACCACACATGCCTGGGCCTGCTGGACATAGAACGGTGTAAAGGAGACCGGGTCGTTCACCGCATCGCCGGTTCCGCCGGGATTGCTGGCATGAGTGGGCCCGGAGGGATCGCCCCACCAGTTCAAACTGGCGTCCACCGTGGGGTTGGTGCTGAAGAGACCGTAGTCGGTATTGTTATAAATACAGTTGTGATGCGCGACGACCGTACTGGCGTCGTCATTCAGGTAGCCTACAAAGATGCCGTTGGAATTGTCGTGAATAACATTTCCTTCGAAAACCGCTTCGGTGCCGGTTCCGAAATAGGTGGAGACCAGGAAGGCTGCCGATACGGAGCCGTCTACACTGGCCACGCCCCGGTTTCCGTACACCTCGTTGCCGGTCACGGTTACCTTGGCGCCGGCGCTGATATCCAACGCGTAATCAAGAAAATCTCCATCCCCTTTGCCGACATAGGTGTTGCCGGAGAAGGTCGAGTTGCTGATTCCGGCGCCAAAATACAGCACCCCAATTCTTCCTATCCCGGAAAAGTGTGAATTGGTGACATTCACATTCATATCGGGAGAACCAAAAGCGGCGATCCCGACCCCGGAGTAATGAGGGCCGCTCTCATTGTACTTGATTTCTTTAAACTCCACATGGTCCAGCGTCCCTTTTCCGCGGGTGCGGATGGCCTGGTACACCAAATATCCGCTTCCGTCCAGGGTTAACTCGCTCAGGTTAAACTCCACGCCGGGGTTAACCAGGAACCATCCCCGGGAATCTCCGGACGCGCCGGTGTTTTGACTGGGATTGAGCGTGGAAACACCCATCCCCGCGCCGACCATGCTGATATCTTTGCTGATAACCACTTGCGCGGAGGTGACAAAAACGCCGGGCAATAAGTGCACCGTGCTGTTGGAAACATTGTCGATGCCGCCTTCGATGGTGGAGAAAGCATTGTAGCCGAAGGTCTGGCCCGGGGCCACCACATCGCCTAACGCGGCAGTGCTCCAGTCGTCATCAACG
>JAJRYW010000144.1 GCA_024275555.1 Calditrichota bacterium
GTTCCGGCGGCTCTCAGCGGCGTGTTGGACGCCCGGGTTCGGCTGCGTTTTCGCACCTTCCCCCCCTACGCCATCCGCGACGGCGGCGCACACCTGATTCCCATGCTGCCCATTTTTGAGATGGAAGCCGACAGCGCCGTTATTTCGGTGATCCCGTAAACAGGGGCCTGGTGGGATTTCCAAAGTGAGGATTACATCTCCCGGAAATAGTTCGGGAGATGTCTGAAATACAGAACTGCGGTATATTTTTTCGTACGGTCTCCCGTTCGGCAAGCGGGCCAACCTTATCCCCCCTGCTTCCCCTGTCTTTTCGCCGGATTGCCCTGGTCGTCGGCTTCCTGAAATCCTCGAACCGCACGGGCCAGGTAATTATGATCCACTGGCCCCGTAAAGGACTGCGAAGTTCCGTTTGCGATGGCCTCGCTCCTGGTTTGTTCCCCCCAGGAAACCCGGTCGCCGATCAATTTTCCGGCTTTCTTCAATTCCTGAATTTTCGCTTTCATGGCCCGGAGCCGGGTAATGGCATGGTTGACGGCGGCTTCTTCCAGGCGTTCCGGGTCGTCCGGTCTTCCGCTCAAAATATCCCGCAGCCTGTTTTCATCCAGACCCAGTATTTTTTCGGCGCTGCCGCGATCGATCTGCTCCTGCAGGTAAACCAACTTCCCATTCACTTCATCGAAATGGGCCAGTACGTTGCTTCCCAGGGGTCTGGCCCGGTCGACCGGAAAGGCCATGTCATTGTCGATTCCGGTAACCTGCTTGCCGGTTTCATCAATAAAAATGTTGCCCAGGTGCCGGTCTAATTGCCCGGTAAGCGCATCCATCAATTGCAGGTCGGAGAGGTTCTTCTGAACTTGAGGATCACCAAAATCAATCGGGGCGTGTATTTGAATCGAGTCAATGACGTCGCTGTAATCAAAACTTCCATCTTTTTTTAAGAAATTGTGCACAAAGGGAGAAACCGCTTCACTTTGCATCACCTGTGTACCTCCGGCTTTACCGGTAATGCCCAGAACATTGCCGTCGGTGTCGGTGGAAAAAACTTCATCCGCCACCACATTAAATTTCAGTTCCCGGTTCAGCCGCGAGGAGAGCACTTGCCGGGCGATAAGGTTGGGGCTCTCCGTCAACGGCCCCTCTTCTCTAAAGCCGAGATTAAAGCTGGTGTCGTTCCCTTCATCGCCGGCTTGCAGCGCTTTTTTGGCAAAGCCGAAGCGGGCGCCGGTGGTTCCGATCTCCCCGTTGCTTTCGGCCAGGAACACCTCGCTGGCGGTGCCGGTGTTCAGCAGTTTCAGCGGAGCGGCCAGTTGCCGGTTGTAGTCGGCGTTCCAGACCTCCCGGGCAACATCTTTAAGGCGCTGCAAGTTTTGAACCGGGTCAGAGACACGGTCAATCAGGTCTTGCACAACTGCTTTCTTATCGCCCTTCCGGGAGGAACTTTTCAGCGCCAGGTAGCTTTGGGCGTTCTTTTCCAGCGCGTCGGCCTGGTCATCAAGTCTGGCCCGGAAACGCCGGAGAAGCTGCCGGTTTAACTGCAAACGTTTGTCCAGCGTCTTGTCGAGTTCTTCGATCTTTTCGCTTTCCACGGCAATTTCTTTCACGAGGCGGTTAATTCCCTCGCGGGCGGCGTCTATATCCGCCATATCCTTTTTGATGAGTCCCCACAGGTCGCTGATTTCCCGGTCAATCCCGGCCCGGTCGGCGTCCTCCGCCAGGGAGAGCGAATCCTGAAGCACTCTTAATTGGGACAACTTCGAGGTCAACTGCAGGCCGTAGTTTAAGCTGTTTTTGGTCAGTTCCGTTTTTTGTTTTTGCAGGGAGACCATTCGCGCCGCCCCGGCGCTCTTCTCGCTGCCAAATTTAATGATTTCCTGTTTCAGAACCTGGGCGTCAGTGCGGTAATCAGCCAGGTTGCCATGATAGCTTTCCAGGGAATTCAACAGCCGGTTATACTCCGGGGTGCGCTGCCGCCGCTCCCGGCCCAGGGTTCTCTCGCGGGTGGCTTTCTGGAATTCATCGACGGTCATGATCGGCTTTAACGGTGCGGTAGATCGCAAGTCCGGGGTGGGGTCTGCAACCGGCCGGCGGGGCGCGGCGGAACGCTTTGCCGGGGCGGGCCGGCCGGGCCGGTTATTATCGTCAGCAGCACGGCTGCTATCGTCGCGGCTGTCTGAGGCGCTCTCTTCGCGGTCGGCCGGAAGCTCCCCCTCGCCGCCCTGCTGCTCGGTCACCCGGAAGATCAAACCCACCGTTTCATCATTCGGAAAATCCTTCTCCGGTTCGGAAAGCGTGTATTGCTTTCCATCCGGGCTGGTGCGATTTAGTTCTGCCAGCAGGCTGTTCACCGCCTCGCGGCCGGCTTCTTCCTCTTCCCGCTGCACGTGCATTATCAGGGTGTGGGGAAAACCGCCGTTGCCGTTTTCGCTGTAAAAACTGCGGAGTTCATCAGCCATCTCTCCCGCATCTTCACGGGCGGGCTGATCCTGGTAATTCATGAGCATCACCGGCCCGCGGTCATTTTTCATAAAAAAGCTGGTAAACTTTCCGCTGGAGGAGACCATCATCGAAGCATCCGAATCGAGGGTTCTCATAAAATCCACCGAGATCAAACCAAGCCTTTGCAACATGAGGCGCCTGGTCTTAACCAGCTTCTTGCGCAACCTGGAAGAAGAATTGCCCCGGCCAAAACCGGTCGAATTTCTTCTTGAAGAGTTCCGCCGCCTGGAATTTCTTTTGCCTTTTCCTCCGGCCATGATTAATTCACCGCTGCTTTATAAGTGATGATCAGGTTTACCGTATTTAGTGTTTCTTTCTTGCCTTTCAGCGTAAAGGTCCAGTCCGATCCCCGGCTGCTGATGCTCAGCCCGGCGACATCGAGATATTGATTGTCCTTCAGGGTCAACTCCTCATCGCCGTTCAGCGCCATGCTCACTGCCCCGCTATCCGAACGATCAAATTGGCTGAAAATACCCAGGATTTTACTGCTGCTCATGTTGGGGAACATCTCCCGGGTCAGGGTAATTTTCAAATCGCCGCTGTTGGCCTGGAAGTCATTCCACTCCCGGGGAAACTCCCGAGAGAGATCAAATAAGACGGCGGTCTGATAGGGTTTCAGCAGCCCTTTCACCGCCGTCGCAAAGGTCTCGCCGCCCTGGAGGGCCGTGTATTTGAGGTTGACAACCAGGTTGGTCAGTTGCTTGATATTATACGAGCCCTTCTTGCCGTTCAGGGTCAGTCGCCAGGCGGAAACCGCCCCGGCGCCCTCGAAGGGCAGGTAACGGTCGTCGTCGAAACGCAGCTCGAATAATCCGTTGTTCTTCTCATATTCATCGATGTGCGAGAGGGCAATCTGCTGGTTGGCCCGCCAGTCGCTGCGGATCGACAAGGGGGGGCTGTCCTGGGGATTTAAGAGAAACTTCACAGCTTTGGGATCCGGTTCGAGAACGGTTTGGTGACTTAATTGGGTCAGGGTGGCATTGACTTGCTCCGCCCCGGCCATTTCGAAACTGAGCGAGATGGTCTTGATCTGCCGGCAGTAGTGGCCCTGGAAATCATAATCGAACATGGACTCCGGCAAACGGAATTCACAGCTTCCCCGGGTCTTCAGTTGCAGCAGGGCCAGCGGGTCCAGTTCCAGCAAGGAAATATTGCGGGAAATTTCCAGGCGGCGCCGGTTGCTTTCGATAAAGGCGCGTTCCATGCGGTCAATATCCAGGCCCAGGCTGTCCCCGGCCAACAGACCTTTTCTCTGGCTGTCCCAATAGGCCGGCTGAATAAAATTGACCTCGCTTTCGGCCATGCCGCGCTCAAACCGGAAGGCCTGCTCGGCATACTTGGCCATGTCATGGGCCAGCTTATAGGTCTGGTAGTAAACTGCGGAGAGTTTGCTGATCATCCATTGGTAAAGCTGCTTATTGGTGAACTTATCCTTCATAAAAACGGTCACGGATTCATTGTGCTCAATTTCTTTTTCCAGGATTTCGATTTCTCTTTGTGCGGCCTTTTTCTGCCATTCGGCCCCGGCAATCTGGGCGGCAATTTGCTTCACTTCGCTTTCGGAAATCAATTTTTGAAGCACCCACTCCTCTTTCATCCGCTCGAAAGCGGCCTGAATGCCAATGGCCTCGCCGCCCATGCTCAGCGCTTCGCCCAGGTTCTGAGCCCCCTCGGCGGCGCTGTCAAAACTCTTGGCTAAATGCATCCCGCCGGTTTCCGCGCCAAAGGAAAACAAACCGACGGTGACCTCCGGAACGGCCGGGGAAAAACTCCCTAAAATTTTCAGCACCACCGAAGCAGCCTGGGAAACAGCGCCGGCAATCATCATGCTCATTTGGGCAATCTCAAAAGGGCTCATACCGGTGGAGATCAGGTTTTGGAAATGTTGGATTCTCTCCCGGGCGTTTGCCTGGCTTTCCTCAAGAGAGTTGATGCTTTCTTCCACTTCTCCTAATTGAGCGGCCCGGACATCCTGCATCATGGCGAGGATAACGCTCTCCTGTTTGTTCTGCAACAGGCCCAGTTCTTCCGCGTCGCGTTTTTCCAGCGCGCCCAGCAGATCGCCGCTGAACTGATTCAGCTTTTGCACCAGTTCCCGGGCTTTATTAATCATAAACGAGAAACGATAGTGGGGAACCGAGACCACAAAGCCTGCGGCCGCCTGGGCAAGCCCCGCTCCGGCGCCCACCGCCTGAACAATGGCCATCGGATCAATCGGCGGCTGGAAGAGGGGCAACGGTTGCTTGACTCCCATAATATTGAGGCACTGCCGTATTTTGTAAAGGCGGTCTTCCACCCGGTCCCAATAATCCACAAACAATTCATTCTCCGGGATAAAGAAATAGGGGTTATTGATGATGCTGTCGTGGATGGTTCCGGCGAAATTGAGCCTGGTGGGCGGCGGCTGAATAGCATTTTCCAGATCGAGCAGAAATTCATAGGTTTTACTGGGATTATACAAGCCGTCGTCGACCTCCGGCCCGCCGTAGGAGCGCGTTTCGGACAGAATTTTTACACCCAAACTTTCCGGCTTTCTTCCTAACAAATCATAAGCCAGGATATAGAGCA
>JAJRYW010000145.1 GCA_024275555.1 Calditrichota bacterium
GCGCGGTTGGCCAGGCCGATATGGTTGGGATGCTCCACCACCTTGTAAACCCGGTGCGGGTGGGCCTGTTTGGGCCGTTCGGCGTGCAGCCAGCGCTTTAGCCGCAGGATGCGCTCCACGGCCTGCTCGGCCTGGTAGCGGAAGGATTCATCGGCGGCGATGCGTTCTGATAGCAGCCGGTGGGCCAGGGGCAATTGTACCGGCATCAGCAGCACATCTACCCCGGCGGCAATGGGCAAAAATAGTTGCTCGGGGAACGTATAGTTTTTTTGGATGGCGCCCATCTCCAGGGCATCGGTAAAAACGACCCCCTTAAATTTCATTTGATCCCGCAGCAGACCGTCAATGATCGTTTTTTCCATCGAGGCCGGGTGCGTTGTGCCCTCGACCAGCAGATGCCCGGCCAGCATAGCTCGCATGCCGAATTGAATGGCATCCTGAAACGGCAACAACTCTCTGGTGTTTAGTTCCGAGGTCGATTTTGATAAGCGAGGCAACTGGTCATGAGAATCCACGCCGGTGGGGCCGTGGCCGGGGAAATGTTTGCCCGCACAAGCGATTCCCTGCTTCTGCACGGTTTTTATGATCTGGCTGCTTATCCGGCTAACAAGATCCGGTCGGCTGTGATAAGCGCGGATATTAATGATGGGATTTTGGGGATGATCCGCCAGGTCCAGCACCGGCCCGAAAAAGACATTGATCCCCACGCTGCGGGCTTCCGTAGCCAGCACTTCCGCGAAATCCTGCGCGGCTTGTTCTGAATTGCCGGCTCCCAGCGCCAGGGCGTGGGGAAAACGGGTACCCCGGCTGAACACGCTTCCCAGGCCGCGTTCCAAATCCGCCCCAAAGAACATGGGAATGGGGCTCTCTTTCCGAAAGGTATGGGTCCAGTATTGCACATCCACCGGGCTGCCGTGGAAAAAAATCACCCCGCCGATCTGCAATTGATGCAACAGGCGACAGAATTTCCGCACCGATGGGGTGTTCCGGTTTTGAAACCGCCCCTGAAAAGCAGGCATCAGCAATTGGCCGGCCAGGGCTTCCGGGGACATGTGATGGGCGCGCGGTAGTTTCATTTCCCTCCTTGTCGATTGTTTCTTCTGGCAATGTTATCCCGAAAAGGTAGCAAATTTAGGGCGATTTTGGAAGCGGCGTAATTTTTCATTGAACTTTTTTCAATCCGATTGGCTTATGGTATAAGAATGTGCCGTGGCCGGGTCTTTGCCGGATCGAATTTCTGCTTGACACATAGGGATTTTTTCGCCATTATCCGGGAGAATGCCGCCCTGCATGTACGGGGCGGCTTTTTCGTCGCAATTTGGACAGGTGGTATGAAGAAACCCTATTTGCTGTGCATCAATCCCTGGATTTTTGATTTTGCCGCCTACGATCATTGGAGCAAACCGTTGGGGCTGCTCTATGTGGCGGCTTATTTACGCCAAAAAGGGGCCGGGGTGGGGCTGATCGATTGTCTGGATAAACACCACCCGGAACTGCTCAAACTCCAGGGGCGCAGCAAACCCAAGCAGCACCGCTATGGGCACGGCCCTTTTCACCGGGAGACCCTCCCCAATCCGGCGCCTTTTCAGTTTATGCCCCGCCGCTATGCCCGTTACGGCTGGCCGGAGCATTTATTCGTTACCGAATTAAAAAAACATCCGACGCCGGACGCCATTCTGGTAACCTCGGGGATGACCTATTGGTATCCCGGCCCGCAACGGGTGATTCAAATTTGCCGGGAGCACTTTCCCGGGACGCCGATTCTGCTGGGGGGCATCTACGCCAGCCTGACGCCCGAGCATGCCCGGAACGTGCTGCAGCCGGATTATCTCATCAGCGGGCCGGGCGAGATTGCCGCGGCCAACCTGCTGGGCGATTTGCTCGATTTCCCGGCCCTGCAGCAAGACCCGCCCCAACACATCGATGATTTTCCTTACCCGGCCTTTGATTTGTACCGCAAGATCAGCTATTTGGCGACTATGGCTTCGCGGGGTTGTCCCTTCCGCTGCACTTTCTGCGCAACTTACAAAATCGACGAGAATTTCAGCCAGCGCCGGCCGGAGCGGGTGACGGAGGAAATTCTCCGGCAAACCCGGCGCTTTGGGGTGCACGATGTGGCCTTCTATGACGACGCCCTGCTGATGCAGCCGGAGAAGCATATCAAACCGATGTTGAGGGAAATTATTGCCTCCAAACGCGACCTGCGTTTCCACACGCCCAATGGGCTGCACGCCCGCTATATCGATGAAGAACTTGCCGAACTGATGTACCGCAGCGGGTTCAAGACCATCCGGCTGAGCCTGGAATCGACAGCCAAAGAACGGCGGCGGGATATACATAATAAGATCACCCCGGGGGAAATGACCCGGGCGGTGCACAACCTGGTGCAGGCGGGGTTCCGGGCCAGGGATTTGGAAACTTATATCATCATGGGTTTGCCCGGGCAGGCGTCGGATGAAGTGATCGAAACGATTTTATACGCCAACAATTTGGGGGTGCGGGTACGCCTGGCGGCCTTCTCCCCGATTCCCGGCACAGTCGATTACCAGCGGGCAATCGAGCAAGGACTTTTTCCTGAGAACGCCGATCCGCTGTTGACCAATAATACGATTATCCCGCTCTTCCGCACCCGGGAAGCCTATTACCGCTTCCAGACCATACGCAAGTTTGCGGCCATGCTCAACGAGGGCGTGGAAAAGGAGATTACCCTGTTTAAACCGGCCGAGTTTCGCACGGCCTTGTTCTCGGCCCTGGACCGGGTGCGGAGTTGGGATGCCTGAAATCACACCCAACCTGCCAAAAATCGCTTATTTTTCCCGGAAAAGGGGCGATTCTACAGAAGAGCGGGCAAACGGAACTTCGAGGTTAAATCACATTTTTGATTTTATAGAGGTTGTATCATGACAAAAATTATCGCCATATCTAACCCCAAGGGCGGCGTGGGCAAGACTACTACGGTCATTAACCTGGCGGCCAGTTTAGCCGTTGCGGAGAAGCGCGTGCTGATGATTGACATGGACCCCTCCGGCGCGGCCAGCACCGGCTTAGGGTTGCCGCAGGAGCAGGTGCACACCGGCTTGATCGATGTCTTCGCCGGGCGGGCCTCGCTCTCCGAAGCGCTCTATCATTTAGCGGTGTTGAACCTGGATATTATTCCGGTGAATGTGCGCAACAGCGAAGAAGAAATCCGCCTGTCGGAGATGGCCAAGAACCGCATACAACTGAAACGGCATATTCACAGTATGAAGAGCTGCGGTAAGCTGGATTATGATTTTATCCTGATCGACACCCCGCCGGCTTTGAACGATCTGACCATCGGGGCGCTTCTGGCAGCCAACTCGGTGCTGATCCCGTTGCAGGTGGGCCATTTTGCGCACAACGCCGTGGAGCGTCTTTTTCAGATGATCGAACGCATCCGCAAAGGGGCCAACACGGAGCTGGGCATCGAGGGGGTCTTGCTCAACTTTTTCGAGAAAGGCACCCGGGTTTCCCTGCACAGCGCCTACCGGGCCAAAAAAGTGTTTGGCGAGGCCATCTGCAATACCATCATTCCCAAGAACACCGCCATCGGCTTTGCCGCCTACCAGGAAAAACCGACCATTTTGGTTGACAGCGCCTCGACCGGGGCGCGGGCCTACCTGGCCCTGGCCAGGGAGATCATCCATAATCAGCATGTGGCCACGGCCCTGGTGTCTGTCAACATAGCCCGGCCGCTTACCACGGGGATTGCTATTTAGCTTGAATCGGGCTCCGAATCCTGGCCTGATTCAACTCCTTTTTCCATATCTCCCTTCGCGTATGGCAAACCCAATACATTTAGACGAATCGCGGCAGTCACAGGCCGAACTTGTTTTGACGCAGAAGGCCGCTGACGAAAGATGATTTTCGCTACGGCCAACAAAATATGACCCGGCAACTTTTAATTAATCTGCTTAAACCACTACCTTTGGTAGTGGAAAGAAAAGAGGTTTTACCGATTTAGGAATTATAATAAACGTATCTCCCTGAAAGGTAGCTCCAATGCTCAAGGAGATACGTTATGAGTAAACGATTTAAGAAACTA